>NZ_AFPR01000086.1:0-7406 GCF_000219295.1 Acidiphilium sp. PM | reverse complement strand
TGCCGCAACCCTGCGGTATGGCTCTGCGCACAACACGTTTCAGGGATCACGGGCCTTTTCATGACCTCCAGCAACGACATCCGCGCCACCTTCCTCGACTTCTTCGCCCGCAACGGCCACGAGGTGGTGCCCTCCGCACCCCTGGTGCCGCGCAACGACCCGACGCTGATGTTCGTCAATGCCGGCATGGTGCCGTTCAAGAACGTCTTCACCGGCCACGAGCACCGGCCCTATGTCCGCGCCGCCTCCTCGCAGAAATGCGTCCGCGCCGGCGGCAAGCACAACGATCTCGACAATGTCGGCTACACCGCCCGGCACCACACCTTCTTCGAGATGCTCGGCAACTTCTCCTTCGGCGACTATTTCAAGGACGTCGCGATCGAGAACGCCTGGACCCTGCTGACCCGCGACTTCGGCCTGCCGAAGGAAAAACTCCTCGTCACCGTCTACCACGAGGACGACGAGGCCGCCTCGCTCTGGAAACGGATCGCCGGATTGCCGGATGAGAAAATCATCAGGATCGCGACCGACGACAATTTCTGGCGCATGGGCGATACCGGCCCCTGCGGCCCCTGCTCGGAAATCTTCTACGATCACGGCCCGTCCATTCCCGGCGGCCCGCCCGGCAGCCCGGACGAGGATGGCGACCGCTTCATCGAGATCTGGAACCTCGTCTTCATGCAGTTCCTCGAGGAGCCGGCCGGCGTGCGCAACCCGCTGCCCCGCCCCTCGATCGACACCGGCATGGGCCTGGAGCGCTTCGCCGCCATCCTCCAGGGCAAGCACGACAACTACGATACCGACACGCTGCGCGCCCTCATCCTCGCCTCGGCCGAGGTCTCCCACACCGATCCCGACGGCGCGCACAAGGTCAGCCACCGCGTCATCGCGGATCATCTCCGCGCCACCTCCTTCCTGATCGCCGATGGCGTGCTGCCCTCGAACGAGGGCCGCGGCTACGTGCTGCGCCGGATCATGCGCCGCGCCATGCGCCACGCCCACCGGCTCGGCATGCGCGAACCCTTCATCTACCGCCTGGTCCCCGCCCTCACCCGCCAGATGGGCGTCGCCTTCCCCGAACTCCCCCGCGCCGAGGCCCTGATCGTCGAGACACTGAAACTGGAAGAGCAGAAATTCGCCGTCATGCTCGAACGCGGCCTCTCGCTCCTTGAGGATGAGGTGCAGAAACTCGGCTCGGGCGAGAAACTCCCGGGCGCGGTCGCCTTCAAGCTCTACGACACCTACGGCTTCCCGCTCGACCTGACGGAAGACGCGCTGCGCGAGCAGCATCGCGGCCTCGATCACGAGGGCTTCACCGCGTCGATGGCCGAGCAAAAAGCCCGCGCCCGCGCCGCCTGGGCCGGCTCCGGCGATGCCGCGACCGAAACCGTCTGGCTCGACCTGCGCGACCGTCTCGGCGGCACCGAGTTCCTCGGCTACTCGACCGAGGAGAGCGATGCCAGCATCCTCGCCGTGGTGGTGAACGGCGCGCCCGCCGGCCGCGCCGAGGCCGGGCAGGAGGTCGCCCTCATCCTCAACCAGACGCCCTTCTACGCCGAAAGCGGCGGCCAGGTCGGCGACACCGGCACGCTCACCGCCCCCGGCGTCACCATCCGCGTCACCGACACCCAGAAAAAGGCCGGCGATCTCTTCGTCCATTACGGCACGATCGAGGAAGGCGAGATCGCCCCCGGCAATTCCGTCCATGCCGAGGTCGATCACGCCCGCCGCGGCGCCATCCGCGCCCACCATTCGGCGACCCACCTGCTGCACGAGGCGCTGCGCCGCGCCCTCGGCCCGCACGTGACGCAGAAGGGCAGCCTGAACGCGCCTGACCGCCTGCGCTTCGACATCTCCCAGCCCCGCCCGGTGACGGGAGCGGAACTCCGCGCCGTCGAGCGCGAGGTCAACTCCCGCATCCGCGAGAACGCCGCGGTCGAAACCAGGCTCATGACGCCCGATGAAGCGGTCAAGCGCGGCGCGATGGCCCTGTTCGGCGAGAAATACGGCGATGAGGTGCGCGTCGTCTCGATGGGCGCCGGCGATGCCGGCAGGTCGGCCTATTCGATCGAGCTGTGCGGCGGCACCCATGTCGCCCGCACCGGCGATATCGGCGCCTTCCGCATCCTCGCCGAATCAGGCGTCGCCGCCGGCATCCGCCGGATCGAGGCGGTGACCGGCGAAGCCGCCCTCGCCGCCACCGAGGCCGCGGCCGACCTGCTGGAAGAGGCCGCCGCCGCGCTCAAGGTCGCCCCCGCCGAACTCCCCGCCCGCATCGCCGCCCTGCTGGAGGAGAAAAAGCGTTTCGAGCGGCAGGTCGCCGAGCTGCAGCGCAAGCTCGCCACCGGCGGCGCCGCGTCCGAGATCGAGGAGGTGGCCGGCATCAAGTTTGCCGCCCGCAATCTCGGCGAGGTCTCGCCGCGCGACCTGAAATCGCTGGCGGATTCCATCCTGAAATCGATGGGCTCGGGCATCGCCGCCCTGGTCTCCACCGCCGAGGGCAAGGCGAGCATCGTCGTCGCCGTCTCGCCGGACCTGACCGACCGCTTCAACGCCGTCACCCTGGTCCGCGCCGCTTCGGAAGCGGTCGGCGGCAAGGGCGGCGGCGGAAGGCCGGACATGGCCCAGGCCGGCGGCCCCGGATGGCGGCAAGGCCGACGAGGCGCTCGCCGCGATCCGCGCGTCCCTCGGCGGCTGACCGCCGAGGGGGGGGAGCAAAAATCAGCCGATCGACATCAGGCTGGCATTGCCTCCCGCCGCCGCGGTGTTGACGCTGATCGACTGCTCCTCGAGGAGGAATTCGAGCGGATAATCCCACTCGGAATGGTCCTCCGCCGGCAGGGCGTGGACCGGCACGATCGGTCCGTCCCGCTCGGCCAGCGCCATCTGCAGCGCGATCAGCGCGTCGCGATGGCCCTCGAACAGCACGGCGTGGAATTCCGCCCGCGCCACCGCGTCCTCCGGCGCCATCGCCGGGCGAATCTCCGCCGGCATCCGGGCGATCTCCGCCTCGGCGCCGTCGCAGAGCACCAGCGGCGCATTGCCGGTGGCAAGGCAGGCGGCGACCTGGCGCCACATGCCCTCGGGGCTCGCGGCCCGGCAGAGCACAAGCCCCTTCGGCTTCAGCCGCAGGGTATTCTGCTCGCCCACCGGCCCCGGCAGCTCGGCGTCGCGGAACGCCGAAGCCGCCGCATAGCGCAGCGCCGGCGCGGTCTCGATCCCCCGCTCGCGCATCCAGCCGACCAGCTTCGCGAACGCCGGCGCCGGCTCGCCCTCGCCATGCGGCATCGGCCGCCGTGCCAGCAGCCGGCGCAGGTAGAACGGCCCGCCCGCCTTCGGCCCGGTGCCCGAAAGCCCATGCCCGCCGAAGGGCTGCACGCCGACCACGGCGCCGACGATGTTGCGGTTGACGTAGATGTTGCCGGCCTCGGCCTTGCCCACCGCCTGCGCGATCGTCTCGTCGATCCGGCTGTGCACGCCGAAAGTGAGTGCGTAGCCCAGCGCATTCACCGCGGCGACCATCGCATTCCGCTCCTCGCGCCGGTAACGCACCACGTGCAGCACCGGCCCGAACACCTCGCGCTCCAGTGCCGAGGGATGGTCGATCTCGATCATCGTCGGCGCCACGAACCACCCGCCCTCGGTCTCCGGCGGCAGCGCCACCGAGAATACCTTATGCCCCCGCCCTTCCATCGTCTCGACATGGGCGCGGATATTGTCCCGCGCCTCCCGCGTGATCACCGGGCCCACATCGCTCGACAACCGGTCGGTCGCCCCCACGGCGAGTTCCTCCATCGCCCCGCGCAGCATGGCGAGCAGCGGATCCGCAATGTCGTCCTGCACCAGCAGGATGCGCAGGGCCGAGCAGCGCTGCCCGGCGGAATCGAAGGCCGAGGTCACGATATCGCCCACCGCCTGTTCCAGCAGCGCCGAGGAATCGACCAGCATCGCGTTCTGCCCGCCGGTCTCGGCGATCAGCGGCACCGGCATCCCATCGGCATCGAGGCGCCGGGCGAGCGTGGCCTGGATCAGCCGGGCGACGGCGGTCGAACCGGTGAACACCACGCCGCCGACCCTGGCATCCCCCACCAGCGCGGCACCCGTCCGCCCGTCGCCCGGCAGCAGCTGCAACGCATCCGCCGGCACGCCGGCCTCGTGCATTATCCGCACGCCCTGGGCCGCGATCAGCGGGGTTTCCTCCGCCGGCTTGGCGAGCACCACATTGCCGGCGGCGAGTGCGGCGACCACCTGGCCGGTGAAGATGGCGAGCGGGAAATTCCACGGGCTGATCGCCGCCACCACGCCGAGCGGGCGATGCGTCTCGTTGTCGAACCCATCCTGCAACTGGCCCGCGTAATAGCGCATGAAATCGACCGCCTCGCGCACCTCGCCGATCGCCGCCGGGAGCGACTTGCCGGCCTCGCGCACGATCAGCCCGACCAGCGCGGTCATGCGGTGTTCGAGCAGGTCGGCGGCGCGGAGCAGGATCGCGGCGCGCTCGGCGGCAGGCGTCGCCTGCCAGATCGGCGCCATGGCGGCGGCGCGGGCGAGCGCGGCGCCGACCGCGCCCGCATCCGGCTCGATGACGGTGCCGACGCGGTCGGCGATATTCGCGGGGTTGACCACGGCCCGCCCCGGCGCGGCCGGATCGGCATCCGGCGGGGCGGCGCGCCAGTCCTGTTCGAGGCTTGCCAGCAGGGCCGAGCCGAGCGAGGCGAGGCGCTGCTCGCTGGTCAGATCAAATCCGGCGGAATTGCGCCGCGTGCCCAGAATCGCACCCGGCAGCGCGATCTTCGGATGCGGCGCGCCGAGTGGCTCGATCTTTCTCGCGGCGGCGACCGGGTCCTCGATCAGGGCTTCGACCGGCACGCGGCGATCGGCGAGGCGGTTGACGAAGGAGGTGTTGGCGCCGTTCTCCAGCAACCGGCGGACGAGATAGGCGAGCAGCGTCTCATGGGTGCCGACCGGCGCGTAGATCCGGCAGGGCCGGTCGAGCTTCTGCGGGCCGACGACTTCCTCGTAGAGCGGCTCGCCCATGCCGTGCAGGCACTGGAACTCGTAGTCCCCCACCTCGAAGGCGGGTCCGGCCAGGGCGTGGATGCTCGCCAGCGTCAGCGCGTTATGCGTGGCGAATTGCGGGAAGATTTCGGTGCGCGCCGCCAGCATCGCCCGCGCGCAGGCGAGATAGGACAGGTCGGTGTGGATCTTGCGGGTGAAGACCGGGAAACCTTCCAGCCCGTCGAGCTGGGCGCGCTTGATCTCGCTGTCCCAATACGCGCCCTTGACCAGCCGGACCATCAGCCGGTGGCGGCTGCGGCGGGCGAGGTCGATCAGGAACTCGATCACCGAGCGCGCGCGCTTCTGGTAGGCCTGCACCACGAAGCCGATGCCGTTCCAGCCGGCGAGGCCCGGCTCGAAGCAGAGGCCTTCCAGCAGGTCGAGCGAGAGGTCGAGCCGGTCGGCTTCCTCGGCGTCGATATTGATTCCGATATCGTAGCGGCGGGCGAGCAGGGCCAGCGCCTTGAGCCGCGGCGCCAGCTCCTCCATCACCCGGGCGCGCTGGGCGCGGCTGTAACGCGGGTGCAGCGCCGAGAGCTTCACCGAAATGCCGGGGCCGCGATAGATTCCCTTGCCGCCCGAGGCGGCGCCGATCGCGTGGATGGCCTGTTCGTAGTCGCGGTAATAGCGCGCGGCATCGGCGGCGGTGAGTGCCGCCTCGCCCAGCATGTCATAGGAATAGGCGAAGCCTTTCGCCTCGCGCTTGCGGGCATTGGCCAAGGCCTCGCCGATGGTGCGGCCCATCACGAACTGCTCGCCCATCAGCCGCATCGCGATGTTCACCCCGCGGCGGACCACCGGCTCGCCGCCGCGGGCGAGCAGCCGGGTCAGCGCCGAGGACAGACCGGCCTCGCTCGCGGTGGCGTTCAGCCTGCCGGTGAGCAGCAGCCCCCAGGTGGCGGCGTTGATGAAGACCGACTTGTTGCCGCCGAGATGGCTCTGCCAGTCGCCGGCGCCGATCTTGTCGCGGATCAGCGCGTCGCGCGTGGCGGCGTCGGGGATGCGGAGCAGCGCCTCGGCGAGGCACATCAGCGCGATGCCCTCGTGGCTCGACAGCGCGTATTCCTGCAGCAGCGTCTCGACCAGGCCGGCATTGCGGCGGGCGCGCAGCGCGGTGACGAGGCTGGTCGCGGTCGCCCGCGCCTGTTTCGCGGCGGCGGCGGGCAGGGTCGCGCCCTCGATCAGCCCGGCGACGGCGTCGGTCTCCGGGATCCGGTAGGCGGCGGTGATCGCGGCGCGCAGCACGGTCTGCGGCTGCACGTCCTGGACGAATTCGAGGAAGGGCACGGCGGAAGGCGCGTCGTCCTCGGCGGTGGCGGCGGCGTCGAGCGCCTCGCCGCGTTCGAGCCGCTCCAGCCCGGCGAGAATGAGCTGCTTGGCGAGGTGATGCGTCGTCCGTCCCTCGCGCTCGGCCAGGGCGCGGAGCCGGGCGCGGACCTGATCGTCGAGCTTGACCCCCATCGTGCTGACAGCCATCGCCGTTCCTCCTGTTGCGGTTGCACCTGCGATGCGGAGCGGGTTACACCTTTTGTGAGAAAAGGTGCAACCCAATTCGTTGCTGCGGTGCACCCTATGACGGCGGCGGCCAATTCCGCTACAGACGGAGCACCATGACGTTGCAGCGCAGCCAGATCCGCATCGCGGTCAATTTCGCCCTCGACGGTCTGCTGGCCGCGCTGGCGGTGATCGGCGCCTGCTGGCTCGCCGATCCGGCGCATCCGATGCCCTCGCCGGCGGTCCTGCCGCTGGCCGGGTCGGCGGCGATCTGGCTGGTCGGCGTGCCGTTCGGCCTCGCCCGGCAGCACTGGCGCTTCACCGCCCTGCCCGACGCGATCGCGGTGGGGGCGAGTGCGGTGTTCGCGGCGCTGCTGCTCGTGCTGCTGCTCGTCGGCGTCGGCGCCAGGCTTCCCTCGGCGAGTTTTCCGCCGCTGCTGATGATCACGCTCGGCCTCGCGCTGCTGGCGCCGCGCGTGCTCTACCGGATGGCGCGCAGCCGCCGCGAGGTGCTGTCGGACGATGCCGAGACCGCGCTGCTGCTCGGCGATGGCGAGGGCGCGGAACTGTTCCTCGCCGCCCTGTCGCGCGAGAGCCACCAGCGCTACCGGGTGATCGGCGTGCTGGCGGGCTCGGCGCGGGAGACCGGCCGGCGCATCCATAACGTGCCGATCCTCGGCGAGGTGAGCGGGCTGGCGGCGGCGCTCGACCGGCTGGCCGAGGCCGGGCAGATGCCGGCCGTGCTGGTGGTGGCGAGCCGCGAGCTCGTCGGCCCGGCGCTGCGCGAGATCATGGACGAGGCCGAGCGCCGGGGCATCCGCGCCGCCCGCGCGCCGCGGCCGACCACGCTCTCG
>NZ_AFPR01000087.1:0-10631 GCF_000219295.1 Acidiphilium sp. PM | reverse complement strand
CCACGAGATCGCGCCGGGCCGCGCGGCCTATCTCGTCCCCGCCACCGGCGCGGTCACCGTCAACGGGCGGGCCGCCGCCGCGCGCGACGGTGTCGCGGTGAGCGGGGAACGCGCGATCGTGATCGAGGCCGGCACGGAAGAAACGGAACTCGTCCTTGTCGATGTTCGAGAATGAAACGAGTTTCATGGGGCCGGGATAGTGCTGTTTAGGAACCGCGCTATATCCGCATACGGGCGATCGATCCATTTCGGGAACTGTCCCGCCTGCGGAATGGATACTGTATCGGATCGGCGCCCTGCCTGCTGCGACGCTCCCGGCGGCGCATCTCGCGCCCCCTTGCGGGGCGGCCCATCTCCCGCCGGCGCCGCCGGCCGAACAAGAAGGATAGACTGAATGAACCTGTTCCTCGCCCGCCGCCGGCCCGGGCAGCTCGCTGCCCTCACCGCCGTCATGCTGGCCGGCGGCACGCTTGCCGCGATTTCGCTCGACAGCGCCTTCGCCAACGACAAGGCGTTCGACGCCACGTCGAAAGTCCAGAAGGACTTCAAGCCGATCCCGAGCTTCGCCCCCCTGGTCAAGGACGTCAGCCCCGCGGTCGTCTCGGTGACCGTGCATCTCAAGGTCCAGCAGGCCGACAACACGCAGGCGCAGAACGGCATGCCGCCCGGCATGCCCTTCGCCTTCCCCTTCCCCTTTCCGCAGCCGCAGCAGCCCCAGGCCGTGGAAGCCAAGGGCTCGGGCTTCTTCATCTCGTCCGACGGCTACATCGTGACCAACAATCACGTGGTGAAGAACGCGAAGTCGGTGTTCGTCACGCTGTCCGACGGATCGAAGCTGCCGGCCAAGATCGTCGGCACCGACCCGAGCACCGATCTCGCGGTGCTCAAGGTCAAGCGCGACAAGCCCTTCCCCTACCTGCAGCTCGGCGACTCGGCGAAGGTCGTGCCCGGCCAGTGGGTGATCGCGATCGGCAACCCGTTCGGCCTCGCCGAAACGGTGACGACCGGCGTCGTCTCCGCCCTCGGCCGCGACATCGGCGACGGCCAGTACGACAGCTTCATCCAGATCGACGCGCCGATCAACGAGGGCAATTCCGGCGGCCCGCTGCTCAACCAGCGCGGCGAGGTCATCGGCGTGAACACCGCGATCCTCACGCCGTCCGGCGGCTCGGTCGGGATCGGCTTCTCGATCCCCTCCGACATGGTCAGGCGGATCGCCGACGAGCTGATCAAGTCCGGCCACGTCACCCGCGGCTTCATCGGCGTGCAGGTGCAGACGATCACGCCGGAAATGGCCCAGGCCATGGGCGTTCCCGTGCATGACGGCCGCGCCGACGGCGCGCTGATCGCCGAGACCATGCCGAACGGGCCGGCGGCCAAGGCCGGCCTGAAGCCCGGCGACATCATCACCAAGGTCGATGGCAAGATGGTGCGCGACCCGCGCGAACTCGCCCTCGCCATCTCCGGCATCAAGCCGGACGGCAAGGCCAGCATCACCTATCTGCGCGGCGGCGCGTCGCACGAGCTGAACCTGCGCGTCGAGAAGATGCCGGCCAATGCCGAGGCGGCGTTCGCGCCGGGCGGCAGCCAGAGCGGCCCGGCCATGCACAAGCCGGAACTCGGCCTCTCCCTCGCCCCGCTGAGCGATGCCGCCCGTCAGCAGCTCAACCTGCCGGACAATGTCTCGGGCGCGCTGATCGCCCATGTCGCGCCGAACTCCCCGGCCGACGAGGCCGGGCTGCGCTCGGGTGACGTCATCGTCGGCGTCGGCAGCATGACGGTGAACAACCCCGACCAGGCGGTCGCCGCGATCCGCAAGGCCGAAGCCGCGAAGGCGAAGGCGATCGCGCTGCGGGTGATGCGCGGCAACCAGGCCCTGTTCGTCGCGGTGCCGCTGCCCAAGGAAAAGGCCGGCAAGTAAGGGCGAACCGTTTTTCCGCCCGGCCGGGCAAGCGGGGCACAGCATACTCTCCGCGGCCCGGCCGGGAACCGGTTTCTGCTCAATTCGCCTCCGGCTCTTGCGGGCCGGAGGCGTTTCTGTTTTCGAAAGGATATTCCTTACGGAAACGGGGCCGTCATGACCATGACCGACATTGCAACCGGCGCGCTCGATGCCGATCTCGCGGCGCTCGAGGCGGAAAGCATCGAGATCATCCGCGAAACCGCTTCGGGGTTCCGCAACCCGGTGATGCTCTATTCGATCGGCAAGGACAGCTCGGTGATGCTGCATCTGGCGATGAAGGCGTTCTACCCGGCGAAGCCGCCCTTCCCGCTGATGCATGTCGATACCGGCTGGAAATTCCGCGAGATGATCCGTTTCCGTGACGAAACGGTGCGGCGCCTCGGCCTCCGCCTCATCGTCCGCCACAACGCCGAGGCCGCCGCCCGCGGCGTCAACCCGTTCGACTACGGCGCCTCGACCTACACGCAGGTGATGAAGACCGAAACGCTGAAGGCCGGGCTCGACGAGCTGCAGTTCGACGCGGCCTTCGGCGGCGCCCGGCGCGACGAGGAAAAATCCCGCGCCAAGGAGCGCATCTTCTCGGTCCGCACCGCCGGCCACGGGTGGGACCCGAAGGCGCAGCGGCCGGAAATCTGGAACCTGTTCAACACCCGCCTCGCCCCCGGCCAGACCATGCGCGTCTTCCCGCTCTCCAACTGGACCGAGGCGGATATCTGGAACTACATCGCCCGCGAGAACATCCCCGTCGTGCCGCTGTATTTCGCGAAGGAGCGCCCGGTGGTCGAGCGCGGCGGCCAGCTCCTGATGGTCGATGACGACCGCCTCCCCCTCCGCCCCGGCGAGGTGCCGCAGCTGCGCAGGGTCCGCTTCCGCACGCTCGGCTGCTACCCGCTCACCGCCGCGATCGAGTCCGATGCCGAAACGCTCGAGGCGGTGCTCGCCGAAATGCGCGAATCCCGCGTCTCCGAGCGCCAGGGAAGGCTGATCGACCACGACGATGCGGCGGCGATGGAAAAGAAGAAGCGCGAGGGATATTTCTGATGAACGAGATGAGCACGACCGCCTCCCGCTCGCTGCTGCGCCTGCTGACCTGCGGCTCGGTCGATGACGGCAAGTCCACCCTGATCGGCCGGCTGCTGTTCGACACCGACAACATCCCCGACGACCAGCGCGCCGCCCTCGAACGCGATTCGCGCAAATACGGCACCGACGGCGCCAATATCGACTACGCCCTCCTCGTCGACGGGCTCGAGGCCGAGCGCGAGCAGGGCATCACGATCGACGTCGCCTACCGTTTCATGGCGACGAGGCGGCGCAAGTTCATCATCGCCGACACGCCCGGCCACGAACAGTATACCCGCAACATGGCCACCGGCGCCTCCACCGCGCAGCTCGCCATCCTGCTCGTCGACGCGAGCCAGGGCCTGCTGACCCAGACCCGCCGGCACGCCTTCATCGCCGACCTGCTCGGCATCCGCCACGTCGTCCTCGCGGTCAACAAGATCGACCTGATCGGCTTCGACCAGGCGCGCTTCGACGCCATCGCCGAGGAATTCCGCGCCCTCGCCGCGCGGTTCCATTTCGAGACGATCACCCCGATCCCGCTCTCCGCCCGCCATGGCGACAACGTCGTCCATCGCAGCGCGCGCATGCCCTGGCATGACGGCCCCACCCTGCTCGAGCATCTGGAGACCATCGAGCCCGGCGGCACCGGCGCCGGGCCGTTCCGCTTCCCCGTGCAATGGGTCAACCGGCCGGACGCCGATTTCCGCGGCTATGCCGGCACGCTCGCCGGCGGCGAGGTGAAGCCGGGCGACGAGGTGGTGGTCGCCGCCTCCGGCCAGCTCACCCGCATCGCCCGCATCGTCACCGCCGATGGCGACCGCCCCGCCGCCCGCGCCGGCGATGCCGTCACCCTCACCCTCGCCGACGAGGTCGATCTCTCCCGCGGCGACGTGCTCGCCAGTCCCGGCGCCCGGCCGGACGTCGCCGACCAGTTCGCCGCCGACCTCGTCTGGATGGCCGAGGCGCCGCTCTTCGCCGGCCGGCCCTATATCGTCAAGCTCGGCACCGCGACGGTCTCCGGCGTCGTCTCGCGCATCAAGCACAAGGTCAACGTCAACAATTTCGACGAACTCGCCGCCGATTCGCTCACGCTGAACGAGGTCGGCTCGGTCAATGTCGCCCTCGCCACCCCGGTCGCCTTCGACCCCTACACGCTGAACCCGCGCACCGGCGCCTTCATCCTGATCGACCGGATGACCAACGCCACCGTCGCCGCCGGCATGATCCGCCATCCGCTGCGCCGCGCGAGCAACATCCACCGCCAGGCGCTGACCATCGACCGCGCCGCCCGCGAGGCGCTGAACGGCCACCGCCCGGCCATCCTCTGGTTCACCGGCCTGTCCGGCTCCGGCAAGTCGACCATCGCCAACGCGCTGGAGACGAAGCTGCACCTGCTCGGCGCGCACACCTACCTGCTCGATGGCGACAATGTCCGCCACGGCCTCAACCGCGACCTCGGCTTCACCGATACCGACCGGGTGGAGAACATCCGCCGCGTCGCCGAGGTGGCGAAGCTCTTCGCCGATGCGGGGATGATCGTGCTGGTCAGCTTCATCTCGCCCTTCCGCGCCGAGCGCAACATGGCGCGCGAACTCGTCGAGCCCGGCCTGTTCCACGAGGTCTTCGTCGACACGCCGATCGAGGTCTGCCGCCAGCGCGACCCGAAAGGCCTCTACCGCAAGGCCGATGCCGGCGAGATCCGCAACTTCACCGGCATCGACAGCCCCTACGAACCGCCGGAAGCGCCCGAATTCCACCTGCGCACCACAACGGCGGACCCCGACGCGCTGGCCGAAGCGCTCCTCGCCGCGCTGCGCCCGCAACTCGGCCTCGGCCTCTGACGGCCCCGTCTCCGGCCGCCCCGCGCGGCCGGAGAACACTAGCCGAGAGCCGCCGCCGGCGCCTATAAGCCGGCATGTCGTACAACAGTTTCGGCCATCTCTTCCGCGTCACCACCTGGGGCGAAAGCCACGGCCCCGCGATCGGCTGCGTCGTCGACGGCGTGCCGCCGCGCATCCCGCTCTCGGAAGCGGACATCCAGCCCTTCCTCGACCGCCGGCGGCCCGGCCAGTCCCGCTTCACCACCCAGCGCCGCGAGCCGGACATCGTCCGCATTCTCTCCGGCGTCCATGGCGGTGTCACCACCGGCACGCCGGTCGCCCTGCAGATCGAGAACACCGACCAGCGCTCGCAGGACTACGCCAACATCGCCGACCGTTTCCGCCCCGGCCATGCCGACATCGCCTATCACTGGAAATACGGCGTCCGCGATCCGCGCGGCGGCGGCCGCTCCTCGGCGCGGGAGACGGCGACGCGCGTCGCCGCCGGCGCCATCGCCCGCAAGATCCTCGGCGAGCGCGTGCGCATCCGCGGCGCGCTGGTGCAGATGGGCCGGCACGCGATCGACCGCGCCCGCTTCGACTGGGACGAGGTGGACCGCAACGCCTTCTTCTGCCCCGACCCCGAGGCCGCGAAGGCCTGGGCCGAGGAGCTCGACGCCGTGCGCAAGGCCGGCTCCTCGCTCGGCGCCGTGGTGGAAGTCGTCGCCGAGGGCCTCTCCCCCGGCCTCGGCGCGCCGGTCTACGCCAAGCTGGACGCCGATCTCGCCGCGGCGATGATGAGCATCAACGCGGTCAAGGGTGTCGAGATCGGCGACGGTTTCGCCGCCGCCGCCCTGCGCGGCGAGGAGAACGCCGACGAGATGCGGATGAACGAGGACGGCACGGTGCGCTTCCTCGCCAACCATGCCGGCGGCGTGCTCGGCGGCATCTCCACCGGCCAGCCCGTCATCGTCCGCTTCGCGGTGAAGCCGACCAGCTCGATTCTCACCCCGGTCCACAGCGTCGATTCCGATGGCGACGAGGTCGATATCCAGACCAAGGGCCGGCACGATCCCTGCGTCGGCATCCGCGCGGTGCCGGTCGGCGAGGCGATGATGGCCTGCGTTCTGGCCGACCAGCTGCTGCTGCACCGCGCCCAGTGCGGCGAAACCGGCGCCGGGCGCCTGCCGCTGGCAAAAAAGTGATAGCGGCCGGGCGTGACGTGAGGTAGACGATTTGTCCATGAACAATTCACGCGCGCCCGCCGGCATCCGGACCCAGGTCAACGCCCTGATCGAGCGTGCCGGCCGAAAATCCTGGGCGGCGCGCATCGAGCGCCTGCATGACGAGGCGGCGTCGAGCCCCCGTTACGGCCGGCTGGTCGCCCTGCGCCACGCCGCCGAATTCGCCGCGGAGAAAGTCGCGCGCGACCTGCCCCTCGCGCCGGTGGACCATGTTCTCGCCGCCCGTGTCGCGGCGCTCGAACCCCTCGCCGCCGGGCTCGACGATGCCGGGCGCGTCCGCTTCGAGGCCGCGCTCGCCGCGGCGCTGGAGGATGACGGCACGCTGATCCCGCTGCTCCACCTGCACGATACCGCCGAGCGCCACCGCGCGATGGGGTTCGAGGTCGCCTTCGCCGGGCTCGAGGACGGCGCGAGCTTCGACCTGCTGGCCACGCGCGAGGGCGCGGCGGTGGAAATCGCCTGCGACACGCTCTCCGCCGAGGCCGGCCGCCTCGTGCATCGCGCCGCCTGGATGCGGCTGATGGACCGGATCGACCCCGACCTGCAGACCTGGCTCTCCGCGCATCCCGGCCGCTACCTGCTGAAAATGACCCTCCCGCGCGGCCTGCGCGAGGCGGGGACCGACGGCACCGAGGCCCTCGCCGAACTGCACCGGCGGATCAACTTCATGCTCGCCTCGGCCAGGCGTTCGGATCACGACGAGGCCGCCGTCCTCCGGCTCGACCCGCTGATGCTCGCCGCCGCCCAGGCCAGCGAGAACGGGCTGATGAACCGCCTGCGCCACGAATTCGGCCCCGAGGCCAATCTCGCCGTCACCGGCGACGGCCAGGGCGTCTTCGTCCTCGCCGCCCGCGCCGGCAGCGAGAACGAGGTGGCGGTGGCCATGCGCAACCGCCTCGCCGCCCTCGCGCCGTCGCGGCTGACCGGCACCCGCCCCGGCATCCTCGCGATGTTCATCGAGGATACCGACCGGCTGGAATGGCGCCTCCTGCGCGAGCAGCTCGCGCTGGAGGGCGAGGCAAGGCAGTTCCTCACCTTCCCCGAGGCGAGGCCGGTCGTCGCCGTCACCTGCACCTCGCGGATCGAACTCTGCGCCGTGGACGGTGCCGATGCGCTGCGCTTCCGCAACCCGACGCATCCCGCCGGCAAGCTGCCGGCCCTCGCCCCCGCCGTGCTCTCGGTTTGCTGAACGCGCCCGGCGGGTCCGATCCTCGCCAAGGGTTGTCAAAGGGTCACCTTCGGCCCAGTCTCCCCGTGCCGGTCACCGCACCGGCCACCATAATGGGGAGAGAAACATGAGTTCTGGAACCGTGCGCCGGGTGCGGCGCAACTCCGTGGGCATCCTTGCCGTCGCCGCGCTGACGGCACTCCCGTTGCTGGCCCACGCCAAGCCGAAGCCCATCGTGGTCGGCATCACCGCCTGGCTCGGATCGATTCCCGGCCGTTCCATCGCCGATGGCGCCACCCTCGCCGCCGAGGAAATCAACGCCAAGGGCGGCGTGAACGGGCGGCCGATCAAGCTCGTCATCGAGGACAACCACAATTCCACGACGGACGCGATCCGCTCGTTCCAGCGCATGGTCAGGGAGGACCACGCGGTCGCCATCGTCGGCGACTTCACCAGCGAGGTGGGCCTGGCGCTCGAACCCTGGGCGGCGCGCATGCACGAGCCCTTCCTCATCACCGGCGCCGCGTCGAACAAGCTCACGGAATTCGTGCACGCCAACTACGCCCAGCACAAATACATCTTCGAGCCCAACCTGAATTCCGGCGAACTCGCGCAGAACATCTGCGATGCGGCGAAATCCGTCCTCGTCGGCAAGCTCCACATGAAGACCGCGGTCGTCATGAGCGAGGACGCCGCCTGGACCCTGCCGCTCGACGCCGGCTTCAACAAATGCCTGCCGAAAGCCGGGCTCAAGGTGCTGAAGGATATCCGCTTCGCGCCCAACACCTCGGACTTCACGCCGATCTACCAGCAGATCGAGGCGATGCACCCGGACGTGATCATCACCGGCTGGGCCCATGTCGGCGTGAAGCCGACCACCCAGTGGGCCGAGCAGAACGTGCCGATCCCGCTGATGGGCATCAGCTCGCAGGCAACCTCGACCACCTTCTGGAAAGCGACCAACGGGGCAACCCAGGGGGTCATCACCATCGCGCCGGCCGCCGCCGGGGTGGCGATCACGCCGAAGACGCAGCCGTTCATGAAGGCCTACCAGGCGAAATTCCACACCTCGCCGGCCTATACCGGCTTCACCACGTATGACGCGATGTATGCCCTCGCCGCCGCGATCGAACGGGCGAAATCGACCAAGGCGGGGCCGCTGGTCGCCGCCCTGGCCAAGACCGACCGCGTCGGCACCGAGGGGCCGATGCAGTTCAACGGGCCGAAGGCGCGCTTCGCCAACGGCATCGTCTATGGCAAGGGCCACGTCCGGTGGATCGACGTCCAGTGGCAGGACGGCACGCAGAAGGTCATCTGGCCGGCGGATCTCGCCAACGCGAAGCCGAAATTCCCGAGCTTCGTGAAGCTGCCGGGCTCGAAATAGCCCTTCCTCCCGGCCAGACCCGAACGGCCCGCGGCCGGAGACCATCCTCCGGCCGCGGGTTTTTCCTGCCGCCCGATCTGGACTTCGCGGCGCGGGGCCGCGAAACATCCGCCATCACCCAGTCCAACGGAGTATGTCGATGTCCCGTCTCACGCTCGAAGCCGCCAACCGCATCATCGAGGGCGCCCGCGCCAGGGGCCGCGAACTCGGCCTCGCGCCGCTCACCGTCGTCGTGCTCGATGCCGGCGGCCACATGATCGCCCTCGCCCGCGAGGACGGCTCGGGCATCGCCCGCGTCGAGATCGCCACCGGCAAGGCCTGGGGCGGCCTCGGCGTCGGCGCCGGCTCGCGCATGCTGTTCGACCGCTGGAACGCCGGCGGCGCCGGTTTCGTCACCGCCCTTGCCGCGGCGACCGGCGGGCGCATGGTGCCGGTGCCGGGCGGCGTGCTGGTCACCGCCGATGGCGCCGTGCTCGGCGCGGTCGGCATTTCCGGCGACACCTCGGACAATGACGAGGCCTGCGCCATCGCCGGCATCGAGGCCGCCGGCCTCACCCCCCGCGCGAACTGACGGCCCGGCGCGCCGGAAGGCCGTTCAATCGTCTGGTCGCAAGCCGCCGTCCCCGGCCGGGCACGCCGCCCGGCCGGGGCACGCTTTCAGCCGGCGCCGTCGCCCAGCGGCACGACGATCCAGCTCGTTCCCGCCGGCCCGCCCACCAGCAGCGGCACGACGTTCCGGCTCGCCTTCACGCCGTCCTGCAAGGCCGCCGCGGTCGTGACGAAATGCGGCCCGACGGCCTCGATCAGCGTATCCGGGAGCAGCCCGGCCCGCGCCGCCGGGCCATCCTTGGCGACCGTGATCACGATCACGCCCGCCCCGCCCGGATGCGCGGCCACACCGATGCCGAGCGCCGGAATTTCCGTCGGAACCAGCGCGGGCTTCGCCGCCGGCTTGCCGGTCTTTCCCTTGGCGGCCGGCGCCGGCTCGATCGTGATCGCCGCCTCCTCCGTCCTGCCGCCGCGTTCATAGGTCATCCGCGCCTCGTGCCCGACCGGGATCTCCGCCAGCGCGACCTTGAAATCATGCACCGTGGCCACCTTCCGGCCGTTCACCGCCGTCACCACGTCGCCCGGGCCGAGCTTGCCGGCGGAAGGCCCGTCCGCGACCACGCCGCCGACCACCACCCCATCGGTCGAGGCCAGATGCCAGGCCGCCTTCATGTCCTCCGACACATGCTCGATCCGCAGCCCCGCCCAGCCGCGCTTCATCGCGCCATCGGCGATGATCGCCGCCGCCACCGGCCGCACCATGCTCGACGGAATCGCGAACCCGATCCCGACCGACCCGCCCGAAGGCGAGTAGATCGCCGAATCGACGCCGATGACCTCCCCCTTCGCGTCCAGCAGCGGCCCACCCGAATTGCCGCGGTTGATGGCGGCGTCGGTCTGGATGAAATCGTCATACGGCCCCGAGCCGATGTCGCGGTGCAGCGCGCTCACCACCCCCGCCGACACGCTGAAGCCGAGGCCGAACGGATTGCCGATCGCCACCACCCAGTCGCCGAGCACCAGCTGCGAGCTGTCGCCGAAATGCAGGAAGGGCACCGGATGATGCGCGTCGATCTTCAGCACCGCGAGATCGGCCTTCTTGTCCGAGCCGACCAGCTTCGCGGTGAAGATCGAGCCGTCATGCATCGTCACCTTGATCTCGCTCGCCCCGGCGATGACGTGATGATTGGTGACGATATAGCCGGTCGGGCTGATGAAGAACCCGGTGCCGAGCGCCTGCTCGGCCTTCGGCGGCACGATCAGCGTGCTCGTGTCCGCCGGCTCCGATTTCGAAGGCGCCGCCGCCCCCTGGTCGGGCGGCGGCATCTCGCCGGACTTGTCGCCCTTTCCCTTGGAGGGATCGATGCTCTCGATATCCACCACGGCGGGCAGCGCCGCGCGCGCCACCTGCGCGACCGCGGGCGGCGCCGGCACGGCA
>NZ_AFPR01000088.1:0-23627 GCF_000219295.1 Acidiphilium sp. PM | reverse complement strand
GGCGGCGGAAGGGGACTCCGCCTTTTCGCCATGCGCGCCGAGCACCGCGATCGGCGTGTTCACCGCGACGTTTTCAGTCCCCTCATCGACCAGGATTCGCAGCAGCTCGCCCTCGTCGACCGCCTCGACCTCCATCGTCGCCTTGTCGGTCTCGATCTCGGCGAGAACATCGCCGGCCTTGACCCGGTCGCCGACCTTCTTGAGCCATTTGGCCAGCTTGCCCTCGGTCATCGTCGGCGAGAGCGCGGGCATCAGAACGTCCGTGGTCATGCTCAGCCCTCCACCAGCACATCGGTCCAGAGTTCGGATTCATCGGGTTCGGGGCTCTGCTGCGCGAAATCGGCCGCGTCCTGCACCCGCTTCTTGATGTCGTCGTCGATCGCCTTGAACATCTCGTCGCTCACCCCCATCGCCTCCAGCGCCTTGCGGGCGAGATCGATGCAATCGTGCTCGGTCCGCATCTTCTGCACCTCCTCGCGGGTGCGGTATTTCGCGGGGTCGGACATCGAGTGGCCGCGATAGCGATAGGTCTTCATCTCCAGCAGGAACGGCCCGTTCCCCGCCCGGCAATGCGCGACCGCCTGCTCGCCCGCTTCCTTGACGGCCTGAACGTCCATCCCGTCCACCTGCAGGCCCGGAATGCTCCAGGGCGCGCCGTTCAGGCTGAGATCGCGCGAGGCCGACGCGCGCTCGACGCTGGTGCCCATGCCATAGCGGTTGTTCTCGATGATGAAGATCACCGGCAGCTTCATCAGCGCCGCGAGGTTGAAGCTCTCGAACACCTGGCCCTGGTTCGAGGCGCCCTCGCCGAAATAAGTCAGGCAGACGCGGTCATTGCCGCGATAGTGATTGGCGAACGCAAGGCCGGTGCCGAGCGAGACCTGCGCGCCGACGATGCCGTGCCCGCCGAAGAAGCCCTTCTCCTTCGAGAACATGTGCATCGAGCCGCCCTTGCCCTTGGAATAGCCGCCGGCCCGGCCGGTCAGCTCGGCCATGACGCCTTTCGGGTCCATGTCGCAGGCGATCATGTGGCCGTGATCGCGATAGGAGGTGATGACCTGGTCGCCCGGCTCGATCGCCAGCTGCATGCCGGTCACCACCGCTTCCTGCCCGATATAGAGATGGCAGAACCCGCCGATCAGCCCCATGCCGTAGAGCTGGCCGGCCTTTTCCTCGAAACGGCGGATCAGCAGCATCTTTTCGTAGGCGGCCAGAAGCTCGTCCCTGTCCATGGATTGCTGTTTCTGGCTGCTGCGCTTGCGTGAGGCTGGCTGGGCTTTCCCGCCCGTCGATCTTGTACGGCTGGCCACGATGATCCCCCTCCGTCGGTTGATCTCTTTCCAATGCGTCGGAACGGGGGCACGACGCAAGCGGGAAAACAAAAAAACAATGATGGTGCAATGCAATATTCATGTTAACCAAAAATTGGTTAAGGCCCTGATCAGCACGACGAAAGCCCTATTTCGTGCCAGGATTCGCCGGAATCTCGGGAAACCCGCCTTGCTCCAGACGCGGCTTCAGGAGTGGGGACGGCCCGGCGCCGCAGGCGTTGGTGCCGTAGGCGCGGACGACGCCGGGGCCGGGGCCGGATGGAGCGGCACGGCGAGATCGTCGGGATCAGCAAGATTGAGCACGGCTCGCGCCTGTTCGTTGAGCATGTCCGGCGCGATAGCGTGATGATGCAGGGCATCGACCCGGGCCTGCCAGCGGTCGCGCCGGGCCGTCACATCGGTCAATGACTGCCGGTCCTTCACAAGAACGGCTTGGTCGTGGCGCTGGGCGATGATCCCGCGCGAACCATTGATGGCATTGAAAACGAAATACGCCGTCACCACGAGGAAGAGAACGGGCAGCACCAACGCTCTCAAGCGCCGTTTCACGGCTGGCTCCATGCTTCGGAAAACGTCTTCGGATGTGTCACGCCCCTGCATGCCCGGCCCATGGGGGGTTTCGCAAGTGCTTTTGGCATGCGGACGCCGGGTGAAACTTTTGTAAGCCACAATTCGCACCGAAAGCCGCCCTTTCGATGCCATCATGGGGTCGTCTGTAACGGACCAACGACGAATGCAGGAGATTTGAAGATGTCGGAACGCAGCAGAAAAGCGACAGGCCGAATCGGCCGGGTTGTCTCGGTCCTGCTCGCCGCCGGAATTGGCCTAGTGGCAACGGGGGCAACCGCCTTCGCCGACCCACCCTGGGGACACGATCACTGGGAGCACCATGGCTGGCATCACGGATGGCGCCATGACGATGACGATGGAGGCTGGCACCGCGGCTATGTCTACGGCTATGCGCCTCCGCCGGCGTATTATCCGCCGCCGCCCGTCTACTATGCCCCGCCGCCGCCGGTCTACGTCGGCCCGCCCAGCGTCTCCTTCGGGGTAAACATCCCTCTCGGTCACTGAACCATGATCGCCTCAAGCCCGGCCTTCAGCAACGCCAGAAGGTCGGGCAGGGCGAGAGCGATGCAACCATCGGTCGGCGCATAATCCGGGCGCGCCACATGCAGGAAGATCGCCGACCCAGAACCGCGGACCACCGGGTTGTCGTTCCAGCCGAGCACGCCGACCAGATCGTAGACGGCGTCGGCGCGCCAGAGACGTTCTTGCCGGCCCTCATGCGGCAGGCGGACCATCCGGTTGTAGTCAGGATGCTGGGGGTCGTCGCACCAGCCATCGTCGGGAGACAGGGGCTCGCGCGGCACCGCGCACGCCGGCGGTGAGATCCGATCGGCGCGGTACAGCACGCGCCGCAGCACGAGGAGGCCGGCTGGCGTCGTGCCGTCTCCTTCGCGCTTCCTGTCAGAGACGCCCCCTTTGCCGATGGCGACACGGAATGTCAGCCCGGCGGCCGCCAGCGTAATCGGCCCCCCCTCGCGTAATTGCGCCGTCCGCGCGTTGCCTGTCGACGTCACTGGCGCATCTAGTCCAGCAGGTGGCCGAACCGGCGGGCCTTGGTCGCAAGATACAGGTCGTTGACGCCGTTCGGCGCGATCACATGCGGCACCCGCTCGACGACATCCACGCCACACGCGGCGAGGCCGGCCGTCTTTTCGGGATTGTTCGTCAGCAGGCGGATGTGGTCGAGCCCCAATGCCGCCAGCATCGCGGCAGCGATGTGGAAGTTGCGTTCGTCCGCCCCCCAGCCAAGCGCCCGGTTGGCATCGACGGTATCGAGACCGCGATCCTGCAACGTGTAAGCGCGCAACTTGTTGATCAGCCCGATTCCGCGCCCCTCTTGCGCGAGATAGAGGACGACACCGCCGCCTTCCTGCGCCATGCGACGAATGGCCCCCTTGAGCTGGGGGCCGCAGTCGCAGCGCAGCGAGCCCAGCAGATCGCCGGTGAAACATTCGGAATGGATCCTCACCAGCGGCGCGGCCTGCGCCGACGGGTCGCCGACCAGGATCGCCATGTGCTCGATACCCTGATCGAGTGCGCGAAACGCCACGAGTCGGGCGTCCGGCGCGTCGTCCAGCGGCACCGCGACTTCCGCCACGCGGTGAAGGGTTGCCGCGACATTCCGATTGTAAGCCAGCAGGTCGGCGGCAGGCACCGCCAGCAGGCCGCCACCAAGAGGCAGCGACGCCCAGCCCGGACGGACCGGCGCCGTGATCATCGCCGGCAACAGCCGCGCCTGCTTGCCCAGCGCCAGCGCCGCCTCGGCCAGCGGTGGCGGCGCAACACGGCGGAAGCCTGGCATGATCTGCTCAAGGGTTGGATCCGCAAGGCGGCGGAGTGTGGCGACATCGATCAGCGGGCGGGTCAGGCCGAGCGCAATCGCCGGGAGAGTCTCATCAAGCGGTTCCTGCAACACGGCGGCCGCCCGCGACGGGGCCAGCAACAGCATGGCGCCGGAACTTCCCAGGCGGTCGATGAGGTGGAGCCCTTCGGCACCCACTGTCTCGGCCGGGACGACGATCAGCGGATGCTGCCCGGCCAGCACGACCGGCACGCCCCGCCGCGCGTCGCCGACGGCCCTATGCACCGCGCGGGTGCGCACCGGATCAAGCGGTGGCAAGGTTCCGGACGCGTCGGCGTTCGTGCTCTTCTGACCCTGGACTGGCAATGAGTTCATGGTCGTGCAGATATAAGATGGAACCCGTCTGTTGCGCCATATCGCCGGCCATTTTCCGACATTGCACGAAGATTGCGGCGTTTTCACGCGCATGTGAGCGAGATCATGGAAGATTTATAATGAAAGGTCTGCGAATCGGACCTTTTGAACTATAGGAAAGAGCGGCAAACTCCCTGGTGCGGCAGCAGTGCCGGGCTTGGAACGGAGAATTCGAGGAAATGGGATACATGGCGAACGTTCACCCGATCCTGGTCGTCGATGATGATCTGGCATTGCGTTCGACGCTCTGCGAGCAATTGCGGGCTGAAGACGAGTTCGCGCCGAGCGAGGCCGGCTCGATTGTTGAAGCCGAACGAATGATTGCTTCGGCCGAGCAACGGTTTGATGCCATCATCCTTGACGTAAGCCTGCCCGACGGCGACGGGCGCAGCTTCTGCGCACGGTTGCGTGAGGAGGGAATCAAGGTTCCGATCATCATGCTGACCGGGTCCGCAGCTGAGCAGGATGTGGTGCGAGGGCTCGATTCAGGGGCGAACGACTATGTCGCCAAGCCTTTCCGCCTCGCTGAGCTGATGGCCCGGCTGCGCGCTCATCTCCGCAACTTTGAAAGCAGCGAGGACGCAGTCCTCCAGATCGGGCCGTACACATTCCGCCCCGCGATGAAGTTGCTGCACGAACCCTCACAGAACAGACGGATTCGCCTGACCGACAAGGAGGCTGCAATCCTGAAATTCCTCTACCGCGCGGGCGGGAAATCGGTTGGCAGACAGGTCCTGCTGAACGAGGTGTGGGGCTACAACGCCGCTGTCACCACTCATACCCTGGAGACGCATGTCTACCGGCTGCGCCAGAAGATCGAGCCCGAGCCAGCCCATGCCCGACTGCTGATCACCGAGGGCGGTGGATACCGCCTCAACCAACCGGTGAGCGACGCGGCGTGACGTTGTAGCCGGTTTGAACTATATAAGAACAGGTTGTCTCCGTAGCTCAGCCGGATAGAGCACAGGATTCCTAATCCTGGGGCC
The DNA here is from genome assembly GCF_000219295.1 of Acidiphilium sp. PM. Classification (NCBI taxonomy): domain Bacteria; kingdom Pseudomonadati; phylum Pseudomonadota; class Alphaproteobacteria; order Acetobacterales; family Acidocellaceae; genus Acidiphilium; species Acidiphilium sp. PM. The sequence goes on along the minus strand of NZ_AFPR01000088.1, from coordinate 18,525 downwards.
GTGGGTTCGAATCCCGCCGGGGACGCCAAATTAAAGACTGATAAAACAAAGACTTAGTGATCACCTAGCCTCCGGCAGATGGTCGAAAAAGCAATTTTCTTGATTTTCCGCTCCAAATCCGCTCCAATAAGGCTCCATTTTCGTGGAGCGGATATCGTGGGTTCAATCGTCGAACGACCATCTGGAGGCTTTCAGGCCAAGGTGCGGCTGAAAGGCCAACCGGCCCAATTTCGTACTTTTGCGACGAAGGCGGAGGCCCGCCGCTGGATTGCCGAAGTCGAGACCGACATGAAACGGGGAGCCTTCCAGCGGGACCGCTCAGCCGGCATGACCATGGGTGATGCTATCGACGCTTGGGCGGCGGCAAAGCGGGATGATCTGAAACACTTTGATGTCGAAGAAGCCCGTATCAACCGGCTCAAGAGATTTGTTATCGACCTTGGCACCAAGGCCGGAGGCCAGCCCCTTCGCGGCAGGATTGTTGATATCGGCGTAAGCCGTCTTGATGTTGATCATATTGAATCTCTGATTGACGGTTTGGAAGAAGCCGAATACGCAGGCAGGACCATCGCGCAATATCTTTCTATCATCCAGCGGTCATGGGCTAAGGCCATGCGGCGACCCGCTGCTATGTGTCCGACCAGAGCAGCACAGAACCGACCAAAAATTGCAGGCCATAGGACAAGGCGGCTACAAGATGATGAAGAGGCGCGACTATTAGCCGCCAGCAGCCACGATTTTCGAGCCGTCATTCGCTTCGCTCTCGGCACATGCGCCCGGCAGTCTGAGATAGCCGGGCTGACGTGGCGGGATGTCGACCTGAACCGTAGGATCGCAACGCTGCGTGACACCAAAAACGGAGAGCCTCGGACTCTGCCGCTATCACCTGAAATGCACGATCTGCTGGTCAGCTTAGAAGGTCGTGACCGAGACACGCCGATTTTTGGCATGACACCGGAGGCCATTAAACGCAGGATGATCCGTGCAACTGCGCGGGCCGGGATCAGCGACCTGCATTTTCATGACCTTCGGCACGAAGCAATATCACGGTTGTTCGAGCATACCGACCTGACAGATATGGAGATCATGTCAATTAGCGGCCACAAATCGGTACAGATGCTGCGGACTTACACTCACCTGCGCGCCGGGCGGCTGGTCGAGCGCGTCGGTGGAGCAAGGCGAGGGGTAAGCTAGAGTCTAGGAATTGAGAAATAATGGCCGGCTAATTCGATCGAAAGGGTAGACATAATCAGCCCTGTCATAATCCAAAATGTAGCCGCGATGGTCAAACTGAAACCTCCCGTGGATATTCCCTCGAATTTCTGCAGAAGGCCCTTATCGGCACCAACTGCGCGAGATACGGCGAAGCCTAGGCGCTTGAATAGGTTGGTGGATTTTCGTGGTCGCCAAGCAGAGGCAGCCCTGAAGGTTGACTACGGGACTGGGTAAGCCCGCTTCAGCTAGTGATTTTCTCTGTTCTAATCGTCCTTTTCACACTCTTTTCGCCCAGCACATTCCTGAGCGTACCCGCGCTGATCGAGATGCCCATTGCGCGCATTTCAGCGACAATCTCTTTGCGCGACCAGCCAGCCGCGACATACCGCCGAAGCTGATCGGCATACGGTGCGAGCAATTGCTTGCGCCCCCGCCTTTTTGGTTGCGTATTTTTCAGCTTTTCATCCAGTAAAGCCATGGCTGCCGAGATATCTGTCTGGGTCATATTATCACTCATAGTCAGAACTCCTTTTAAGTCTCTTTATTATATAGTGAACGCGCGGCTTAGCGCGCAAGGCAATCAACATATGGGCTAAAATCATCATTATCTGATTGCCCTCTAGGCCGGGCGGCCTACTTTTCTGTTGTGGCACCACATTTCTCATATTTTTTTCTCACGCATGACGCACCTACCGTGATTTTGGCTGCCCTACATGCGAATGTTTACTATATAATGACTGTCAGCCAACTATGATTGTTTGTCAGCTATGATCAGCTATCGCCATATATCTTCTGTCACTTACTACCTGGATTCGTCGCGCAAGCCAGATAAGCAGCTTGGCTATTACGCCGATGCGTCGGGCGAGCCGCCCGGCAAATGGTGGTCGCCGGCAGGCTGGCAAGCTGTTGACGGTGCCGTAGTCGACCCTCTCGCTTTGGAAAGGCTGGCGTCATATCGAGACACCGCGACTGGCCGAACCCTACCGGGGCAGAGGGCCGCAGATGCCAGGGTCGCCACTGATTACAGCTTCAGCACGCCGAAAGCGTTGTCCGCCTTGTGGGCTGTGTCTGATGATGAAGGGCGGGCGAAGCTAGAAAAACTTGTCGAGGAAAGTGTCAGGTACGCTTTAGAGATCATCAACGACACCGGGATGATCGAAGCAAGGCGCGGTAAAGGCGGTAAGCAGCGCGAGGCAGTTGCAGCACCGGTTGCAGCTATTTTTATGCATCGCACGACACGCGAAGGAGACCCCCAATTACACGCGCATGTGGTCATAATGAACGTCGCACAGAGGGCTGATGGCACGGTTGGTGCGGTGAATAATGAACGTATTTTAGAAGCCAGAAAGCTGATGGATGCGATGTATACGCGCCAGCTTGCGCGCAGGCTTGAACGCCTCGGAGTGCAAGTCGAACCGTCACCTGAACATGGTTTCAAAATCGTCGGCCAACCTGATGACCTGATCGACCTGTGGTCAAAGCGTCGGAAGCAGATTGTTGCAGCGGCAGCAGAACGAGGGATCGAGACGAAAGATAATGCCGCGCTCGCGCAGATGATCGCTTTGCAGACACGCCAAAAGAAGTCTGATCTGCAGGACATTGCCAAGCTGGAAGAGCGTTGGCTGAGCGAAAAGTGGGGCCACGACAGAGACCTCATGATCGCTATGACGCAAGGGTCGATGCCTGGGGAAAAATATGATCCGGAATGGGCAAGGCTCGATAAAGAGCCGATCAAAAGGACCGATGAGCAAGAGATCGCGGGTCGCTCAAAAGCCATGACCGCAGCACTCAAAGAGATGTCTGAGAGTAGATCATGGTGGCGTCGTGATCAGCTTGCCGAAGCAGCGATACGCCATGGCACGGGCATCACGAGTGGCGGCGATGAAGCTAAGATGATCGACGGGCTTATAGAGCGTGGTGATCTCATTCAGATCGAACGCGATGGCAAGAAGCTTATGACATCGAGAGAGATCATCGAAGCCGAGCAGAAAATCGTCGGAATCACAAAAGAGCGCAGCGCCGAAAAAAGCTTTTTCAGCGTGGAAGCCGTGGCAGCGGCTTTATCTGATAGCAGACTATCGGATGAGCAGGAGGCCGCTTTGCAAGCTATGATTTCAGGTGGAGGTATTGTTGCAACGCAAGGCGGTGCCGGCGTCGGTAAAACCACAGCTTCGGCTGGCATCAAGCGCGCATGTGAAACAGATGGTAAAAGGCTAATTTTGGCAAGTCCAGAATGGCGAGCAGCCGGCGTGCTGGCAAAAGAACTGGAAAATCAGGAAAAATATTCGGTCGATAAAATAATAACCGGTTTGAAAAAAGGAAATATAACGGTCAGTCGAGATACTGTTATACTTATCGATGAAGCCGGGAAAATGCACCGCGATCAAGCGGCTGAACTCTTTTCTTTGACAAGAGATAGTGGAGCCAAGATTATACTTGTGGGTGATACACGCCAGATGAGTGCCGTCCGGGCCGGTGATCCGCTCGATCTTGTCGCAAAGGCCAACCCCGCCAGCGAGATCAGGACGATCCGCAGGCAGAGAATCGACTGGATGCGGCAGGCTAGCATGGCCGCTCAGGCAGGCGATATGGATAAAATGCTGACGGCATATAAAAGTCACGGCAAAATAAAAATAGAAGACACAAAAATAAACACGGTCGCTGAATTAGCTATGGCATATAAAGACGCAAATGGCGATGCGGTCGCGCTGGCAGCGACGAATAAAGATGTAACCTTTATCAACGAGATTCTTCGCGATACGGCGCGGGACATGGGCCTCGTGACCGGACCGGATGTTTTTATTACTGCTATACCAAGGGGCAAAGGGGCAAAACCAGTCAAACTTGCTCTTGCTACTGGTGACAGGCTGATTTGTGGTTCAGCTTTGGAAATCGGCGGCAACCGGGTCGAGAATGGGACGATTTTTGACCGTGTGGAGGTCGCTGGAAAAAAGATCACGCTGACCACCGATGATGGAAAAACATATCACACAACCTTGGCTGACCTGGCGAAAGCTGGTCCGAAAGGGACCGCGCCAGCAATGCAACATGCTTTTTGTTTGACCGATATGTCGAGTCAAGGTTCGACGTGGAGCAGGACATTATGGATGCCCACCGCTGAGACGAGTAGAGCGGCTTATGTAGCCGCGACGAGGCACAGGGACGACTTGCAAATTTTCGTGCCGAAAGAAGCCATCAAGGATTTTGGCGATAGCGAGTTGGGCGTCGGCAGGCGGGACGGGCTGATCGAGCAGGAAAAAGAAGATAAGCGCACTGACGACCAAATTCTTGAGCAATTAAGCCGAAGCTTGGCTCGGCAAGATGAGCCAAGGAACGCCTTAGACGTCATAGGCATCAAACCGACAGAGATTCAGCCGCCTGTGAAACAGGCTGATCTGATAAAGCAACAGGCGGGGGGGCAGCACACGAATATGGGTCGACCAAGTGCTGTCGCGAGCCGGTTTATCGCACAAGCCCGCCAGCCATCGCCGGCGACAAGTCAGCAAGAGGCTCAGGGCGCGGATGCGACAGGGCATCCGGCACAGACACAGGAGCCGGTGCAGGCGACGAAGCCGGTTATGGCTCGACCAAAAATAAAAATAAAACAATCGCGGGGGTTCGGTCGAGAAATAGACCTCGGGCCTTCGCTTTGAGAAAATAAAATCGATAAAAAATAATAGGGTAAAATTAAATAAGCCTGATAAAATTTATCCGGTTTATTTTATCATATATATTTTTATCTCCGCCGATTTTTATTTTTAGCAGGAGATATTTTTTTATTATTTTTATCATATGGAGAATCTAAATGTATGATAAAGTCAAAAAACCGATTCCATTTTTCATCAGTCCATTGGCTTTCATCCCCTTCAAACTCCTCGGCCCCCGCTGGCTTTTCAGCCTCGACCGGCTTTTCGACCCGCTCCGGCTCCGGGCTGACCGCTAGATGGCTGTCACGCCCCGCCTGTTGCTTTGTCTGGTCGACATTCTCAAAGCTTGCTTCCCCCTCCCTATATATATCCCTATAGGGAGGGGGAAGCAGACTCGGCGGGGGGTCGGGCAGTGGCTCTGGGGCCGCAGGCCGATGCTCATCAAGAGCCGCCACCCCAAGGATATTTTTCCAATATTCCCTCAGACGTTCGAGCACGGCACGCGCTGACATAGCGGGCATATTCAGCCTGCGCATCTCAGCTTGCATAAGCCTTTGCGTCGGCTTCCTGCCACTTTGCAGTATGATGAGAAGCACTTTTTCGAACCGTTTATCGGCGGCTTCCTTTTCCTTTTCGTTGTAGCTGTCCACAGTCCAGCGCCAAGGGTTGTCATGGTAAGTAATCTCATCGATCCCAAAATCTGAAAGATCGACAGGCAACCCACCCCATATCTCTACCGTCAGTGGCTCGCCTTCATGGCGAACAGCACGAGTCCGGCCTATCGCCTGGACGATTGTCTCGCGATAGCGGGAAAGCACCCATGATCGAATATGCCCGTCAGATGGTAGCGGAGCATGACACTTCACATCAAAGCCCGCGCCCTCATCGATCCAGACATTTTTTTCGCTTGCGTCATCCCCGGTCGGCCAGTGCGGCCATTTTTCAGGATCAGCGCCGGCACGGATCGCCGTCAGCCGAGCGGTCGAATATTCGGTGCGCCAGCCAGACGGCGACAGAATCGGCCCGCCGATGATGGCAAGGTGACGCCCGCTCCAATTGTCATGTGCTCTATCATCGAGTCCAAAATGGCCGATCTCGGCTGAATAAGATATCAGCTTTTTGGTATAATTTTCGTTTTGCTCAATATCCTCACGCCAAGGTTTATGCGTAATGATAGCACGCATAGCCCGATTTTCTTTTAGTATATCATCGACAATATTATTTGCTATTTCAACGATTCTACTTATCGACCTCGACTCGTGATCTTCCTGTTTACTGCTTTTAGCCTCGGAGCGGCCACGACCGAATAAGGTATTAGGATATCTTTTTACGGTTATATTTTGTTTGACGTGTATCTCTTCGATATGTCCGCCGACAGCTTCGATGATCGACCGGGTTTCCAGCGGCAGGGTGGCATCCAGCAAAATGCCGGGATTCCCATCAGCTATCCACTCGCCTACCTGCGTCAGAGCCACCACATGCAGTTCACCATCAGCTACAAAGCCGCCGCCATGGCTCAGTGTATGAAGAATAGCCGATGCAGCACGATACGGCACCGTTTTTGGCGTCAGACCATCCCAAGCAGGTTTTTCCCACGGCGCTGTGCCGCCCTGCCAAGCGCCCTGCGTCTTGTTTCTTATCTCTTTCATCTGATCGCGCAGCCATGTCGGCACAGCCCGCGTGCCGCCTTTGCCGGTTGCATCCCCCAGGTATCCCGCAAGCGCTTCGCACATCTCGATAGCTATCGACATGCCGTCTATTTCTGCGGCAAGCTGTGCCGCATCTTTATCGCTCAAGTCAGGCGATTGTATTGCATGAAGCTGTGGAAGTCTTTCAGCGGCAGCATCGCGCCAAGCAGCAATGCTTTTCAGCGACACGGAAATCTGTTCGCCCAGCGGCACGCTCTCATCGATAATCACCAATCGTTCGAGATTATCGAATCCCCTGTTCCAAGTCGCCATGGTGTCGCTGAAACTCTGCGCTGGTAGACCTATTACTTGTGCACGCAGCGCGGCTTCTTGGTGATCAAGCCACATACACGGCTTGATATTTTTTATCTCGTGCTCGGCAATTTTGTGAGACTTGAACCAGCCTTTTATTTTTTCGCGCTTTTCATTTTTTTCGGCATTAAAAATATCACCGCCTAGCCGATCAAGAGCGCGTCTCATGCCGTGCTCGCAATGGCTGCGGCATACGGTCGGCTGCGGCAGGTGGTGCATTTCCGAGATGCCAGCCACGAGGCCATGCTTCCAGCACGTCCACGGTTGTTGATCACGCTGGGCTTTTTCAGGATTTTCCGGCGAACGACCATGGTAGTGCAGCAAGCCCGGCACGCTCTCGGCATAGGCTCCGATTTGCTCGTGATCACGGCAGACCACGGCAATACCGAGACCTTTTTCTACCGCCAGCGGGATCATCCTGCGGATGGCTGCGGTCTTTCCAGTCCCGGTTGTGATCTGCGCTGCCATGGGCGGCAATGGCGTCCTGACGATACGCCCGCGCCGATTTTTATCAGCCCGCTGGGCGAGGATTTCGGCCTGTCTTTCAGAAAATGCCGTCATGTATTGACGCAAAATCCAGCCAATTCTTGATGACGCCTTTTCGACTGGCATCGTCTCTATCGGTAAACGACGAAGCCTGCCAGTCGGCCTATACGCCCTATTTTTTGGTGGTGGTAAGGGGCGGTTGCCGAACCTGGACATGATGACGGCGCTCATGATCCACCCGCCGACATTTTTTTATTATCGTGAAAATCCCGCTCCCACAGCCACTGAAACCGCTCAAGGGATTCTAAAGCTTCATCGCCGGCTTCACTGAAAGCCCTATCGGCAGTTATGGCAGCGGCCCGCTCAAAGCCGCTTTCATTTTTTGACCGAAGATCATGGCGTGGGGATAGATAAGTGAGCGCTTCGCGCACTTCATCTTCGACAGCGCCGAAATAGCGAAGCATGATCGACATCAGCCAATCGTGCTCAGATTTCCACAAAGGACCATAAGCACGGTAAGCGTGATGTTCTAGGCGCTGCCATGCCGCCGCAAGGTCATCCAGCGTGGCGATGTCGTCTGGATCGAGATCGACATGTCTGACCGATACAGCAGCCTTTTCGGCTATTTCAGCCATGACCTGCTCAACCAGTAAGGCGGTTTTTGGGCATGTCTCCCCGCTCCAAGAAAGGGGGGTCACACGAGGATATGACCCGTCATCAGCCCGATATTTTGGCTTGGCGTTCTGGAAACCGGGCAGACGGTAAGCGCCGGTTGCACCGGGATCAGCATGAAAAATACCGATCAAACGACGCCTGACCTCAAGCCTGATCACATCATCGACATGATCGACAGCCAGCGCGGCTTGGAATTTTGAGGGGCTAGTTTGTTGAGTATAGCAAGGCCGCCAGCCCTCAGCGGTCATCATCTCTATGGAGCCGGTAGGAAGATCATCAAGCTGAAAAATAGTCCTAGATGATGATCTGGGGCGCGCTATGGGCGACCAACCCTGAGACATGGCTGAGAAGCCGTATCGGAGAAGCACGTCGATCACATCGCCCGGCGCGATGATGTCAGGCAGACCGGCCCTTTTTGCGATATTAAAGCCGCTGGCGCTACCTGGGTCACGCAGCGTGACGCTATAGCCATCAGCTTGCATGCCCGTGTGGAAACGGCTGAAAGCGGCTTTGAGATCGTATATTTTTGTCATTTGGAGCCTCATTTTTCTGAGGCCCGGTGCTATGGAAAAGCTTGATCGGAAAAGGGGAAATCGCTATTTAAGTCGGAGAAGTTCTGCCAAGGGCTTTCCGGATTTAGCGTTTAGCGATTACCCCGTCCCGGTTGCTTTCCCAGCAGCCGGGACTTTCTTTATGCCGCTTTTCCGGGGCGATATTTTTTCGGCCTACCGCGCTGCTTTACCGGCTCTTTAGTCTCTGTCGGATCTGGTGATGCTGCCAGCCATGCTCGGACGTGAGCAGGGTCGAAGCGTAAAATTGAGCCTGTCATCACAGGCTTGAGCGGGGGGCGGCCAGCAATCCCGCGCACTATCATATTGTTGATCGTGCGGGGGGTGACTTTCAGCAGACGTGCGACGTCAGCTTTTGTCAAAAGTGGTTCAAGTTCAAAATCATCGAGTGCGGCGGACATGCGCAACTCCTGTAGCCAGAGGAATTGCGGAAGGGGTATGGCTCCGCCCGGCCTCGTCAGCTTGCCTTCCCACCTTTGACGCCATGCCGTCATAAGCGGTACGTCTTGCAAGCAGGACCGGCACACACCGGTCAAAACATCATCTATTGCTCAACCAAAAAATCTTTTGATCATCTTCGCCAAGATAACCGCTTCATCTATTTTTTTGTCCCGCCTTGCGTCCTGGCGGCTAGCCGCGCGCTGCATGATCGCGCCCGACAAACCCGAGGTTGTGACATTGCTCATCGGTGTCAATAGATATTTTCACCGCTATGCACAGATGTTCAGGGATGCCGATCTCCGCTCCAAATCCGCTCCACTCGACTTTTCATTCTGGTGCATTCTCGTTCACTCTGGTTCGATTCAGATATGATAAAACATAGCAAAAACAATGTTTTGTTGAAATTCATCAAGGTGGTATCTACCCCAAAATGGGATTCCTAATCCTGGGGCCGTGGGTTCGAATCCCGCCGGGGACGCCACGCTTCACAACTCATTGAATGTGCTGATGTTACTTAATATCGCCCCACACATGTGACACACGTTTGTGCCACCTGTGGAAAGCCATCATGGCGTTGTGTTCCTACATCGAGAAACGACGTCTGACCTATTATTTCGGCTGCGTTTGCTGGTCGGAATCGGTGATCTGCGCGAGTCATATCGAGGTTCGCCTGGCTGCCGGCAGGCGCGCGGTAATCGAAGGGGAAGGGGCGTCCTCATCCGTGGCCGGAGGATCCTAGCATGGGAAGCCAGAGCGCAAGCGCGGCGAGCGTGACCAGCAGTACCGGCGGGGTAATCAGCAGGCCGACACGCATGTATTGCCCCCAGCCGATCCGCACGCCCTTGCCGGCGAGTACGTGCAGCCAGAGCAGCGTCGCCAGGCTGCCGATCGGGGTGAGCTTGGGGCCGAGATCGCAGCCGATGACATTTGCATAGACCATCGCATCGCGGATGGCGGTGGGGGGATGGACATGGGAGATCGCCAGCGCGCCGACCAGCACGCTCGGCATGTTGTTCATGACCGAGGAAAGTAGGGCGGCGAGAATGCCGGTGCCGAGCGACGCAACCCAGATGCCGTGCGCGGCAAAGATCCGCAGCAGTGAGGCGAGCTGGTCAGTCAGCCCGGCGTTGCGCAGCCCGTAGACGACCAGATACATGCCGAGGCTGAAGATCACCACTTGCCACGGCGCGCCGCGCAGCACGCGCCCGATATCGATCACGCCGCCGCCGCCGCCAGGCCAGCGCGCGGCGAGGGCCAGCATCGCGATCGCGCCGGCGATTGTCACATAGGAAACCGGTACGCCGAGCGGCGCGGTGACGAAATAGGCCACGAACAGGAGGGCGAGCACCGGCCAGGCAGCGCGGAAGACGACATGGTCGCGGATTGCGTGCGCTGGGGCTTCGAGGTCGTCCACATCATAATGCCGGCTGGCGACGGTGCCGTAGCGCAGCATCAGCACGCCGAGGGTCGCCGCGAGGGCGACGAGATCGACCGGTACCATCACCAGGGCGTAGCGAGTGAAGCCGATGCCGAAGAAATTGGCGCTGACGATGTTGACGAGGTTGGAGATGACCAGCGGCAGGCTCGTCGTGTCGGCGACGAAGCCTGTCGCGATGATGAAGGCGAGCGCCGCGGCGGGGGGAAATTCGAGGCTGGCGAGAATGGCCATGACGATCGGCGTCAGCAGCAGTGCGGCGCCGTCATTGGCGAAGACCGCGGCGATCGCGAAGCCGAACAGCACAACCAGCGGCAGCAGCAGGCGTCCGCGCCCACGGCCCCAGCGCGCGACATGCAGCGCCGCCCAACGGAAGAAACCGGCCTCGTCCAGCAGCAGCGAAACGACGATCAGCGCGACGAAGGTGAAGGTCGCGTTCCAGACGATGTGCCAGACGGTGGGGATATTCCGCCAGTGGACGATGCCGAGGGCGAGATCGACCGCCGCCCCGGCCATCGCGCTCCAGCCAATGCCGAGGCCGCGAGGCTGCCAGATGACGAGCGCGAGTGTGGCGATGAAGATCGCGAAGGCGAGCATGGAGGGTCTTCCGGGTGACGGGCGGGTGGGTCAGGGCAGGCGGCGGCCGGCGTCGTCGACCACCTGCTGCCCGTCTTCCTTGGTGAAGGCGCCCTGCTGGGGAGTGGGCAGGATGTCGAGCACGGTTTCGGAGGGGCGGCAGAGGCGGACGGCGCGCTCGGTGACGACGATCGGCCGGTTGATGAGGATCGGGTGGGCCATCATCGCGTCGAGCAGTGCATTGTCGGTCAGCGTTTCATCATCGAGACCGAGCTCGGCATAGGGCGTGCCCTTCTCGCGTAGCACGGCGCGAACGGGCACGCCCATCCGCGCGATCAGGCCGCGCAACTCCTCGCGCGAGGGCGGGGTTTTCAGATATTCGATCACCACCGGCTCGAGCCCCGCATTGCGGATCAGGCCGAGGACGTTGCGCGACGTGCCGCAGGCAGGGTTGTGGTAGATCGTGACGGTCATGTGTCTGATCCTTGTTTTGTTGCGGACCGCCCCAGTTCACAGGCCGGCGCGGGGGCGGCCGCGTGGCCGCAGCAATTGCGCACGAGATAGGCGACCAGGCCGTTCATGGCGGTGAAATCGGCAGCGTATATCACATGGCGGCTGGCGCGCCGCTGGGTGATCAGCCCGGCGCGGGTCAGGGCCTGGATATGGAATGTGAGGGATGACGCCGCGAGGCCGAGCCGCTCGGCGATCTCGCCCGCCGGCAGGCCAGCCGGTCCTGCCTCGACCAGGAAGCGATAGGCGGCGAGACGGTGCTCGTGCGCCAGAGCGGCAAGCGCCGCGACGGTCCAGGATGCGTCGATTGCCGGCGGTCCGTTCATCGTCATTTCCGGAATTGTCGAATTATCATATTGATAAGGTGATGGCGCCGTCGGCGTCAAGGGACGGCGAAACGCTGGCCCGAGACTGCTCATTGACGATGCGACGCATGCCTTGCCCGCACGATTGACTGAACCATCAGCGACGTCGAGAAACGGTGATATATATTTTAGGCGATCGTTAAATAATTGGTTGCATTCTTTTGGATGCTTAATTTGTATCTCGCGAAAGCATCTACTTGAGGATGTATCAATAATGGCGACGCGATAATGGGGCTGATAAAAGCGCGCCTCAGAGACACAAGCTCATGTGCAGGCTGTCGACAGGGGCAATTCGACAGGCCGCTCGCCATGGCATTTCAGCCAATCATCGATGTCGCGGCACGATCAGTGTTCGCCTATGAGGCTTTGGTGCGCGGCCCCGCCGGAGAGTCGGCTGGGAGTATATTGGAAACCATCGGCCAGTCGGAACTCTATGCTTTTGACCAAGCATGTCGAGTGACGGCGATTGAAACCGCCGCCGCTCTTGGGCTCGGCGATAGTTCTTGCGATCTCTCGATCAATTTTCTGCCCAATGCAGTCTATGAGCCCCGAGCGTGCATTCGCACGACTCTGCAAGCTGCCGCCCGGACCAGATTTCCAACCAGAAAGCTTATCTTCGAGATTAACGAGGGAGAATTGTTGAGCGCGCCCGATCATTTGGCCGATATCGTGGCGGAATACGCAGCTATGGGCTTCCGCACGGCGATTGATGATTTTGGGTCGGGATATTCCAATCTCAATCTACTCGCCAAATTCCGCCCGGATCTGGTGAAGCTCGATATGGAACTGATCCGCGGCATCGAGTCAGACAAGAGGCGCAGGAGCATCGTCAGCCATTGCGCTGCGATGTGCCGGGAAATGGGGATCACCGTCGTTGCCGAAGGCATCGAAACGCTTGGCGAATGCTCGGCGTTGAACGATCTCGGGATTACGCTCATGCAAGGCTATCTTTTCGCGAAGCCAGGCTTTCGCAGCTTGCCAACACCTACGTGGGCGAACTGATCGCAGCGATCACCCATCTCATTGTTGGATTTTTCAGCAATCATGCCAAGGTGGGATTTTTTGCTGACCTGTCATGAAGTAATGCATCAAAATCCGAGATTTTCGAATGCAATCACAACAATAACGCCCAGTACCCAGATTTATCGCATATTTCATCCGCATCTAAACGGTTCGACCAAATCACTGAAATCGATCAGTTTATACTGATTCAGTTCCACAATTCCCATACAATGACCCCTACTGCGCCCATACAAGTTCAGCCGTTCCCCTTGACAAGGCGCTGAAGAGTCCCCGCCTCGAGGCCGGCTGCAGAACATGATGCACCAACGCCACTGCGAGGACGGAGGTGGCAATGCGCCGATCGGACGAGGTGACGTGATCGCTGTTGATCTACGTCGATCTTGAGGAGCGCATCCCGGCGCGGCATCCGCTGCGACCGATGACCCGCCCCACGCCGCAACCGCAATGCCGAAGCCGATTTCCGCGGCGAACGACACTCCAGCGCGACCCGTGCTTCGACGATCGATCCCGACGCCCGCCTGTTCAAGACGTCACCCGGCGCAGGGGCCATGCTGTGCTTCATTGGGGCATAGCCTGATGGAGAACCGCTCCAGCCTGATCGTGCAGGCCGACCTGACGCAGGGCGGTGGCCACGCCGCATGTCGGGCCGCACAGCAGATGCTTCACAGGCATTCGTCCGGATCGACCCGGCGCCTGACGCGGCCGGCTGACAGCGGCTACGACAGCGCCGACTTCACCGCTGATCTGCGCCAGATGGTGGTCACGCCGCATGCCGCCCGGAAGTCTCGGCGCTCCGCCATCGATGGCAGAACCACCCGGCACCCGGGCTAGCGAAATCGCAGTGACGCCGGACGAAGATCGAGGCCCCCTTCGGCTGGACCAAGACAGTCGGCGGCATGGCGCAGACCATGTATGCGGCATCAAGCACGTGCGGGCCCGCTTCACTTTGGCGATGGTGGCCTGCAATCTGCCAAGGCTGCCGAAACCGCTCGGTACCTGAGCCGGAAGAAAGCACTCGAACCGCACCCGAGTGGAAAATGCCTCACCAGGCCGAACCCACCTAGGACGGCGTTCCTCTCACAGACCTCTTGCAGCAGCCCGTTAGGTCGAGAGTGGCAAGACGAGCGACCGGCCACCGTTGACCGCCGCCTTCGGGGCTTATCGCCCGACTGGCGCTAAGCTCTGTTGAATTCTGTTGAGAGGTCCCGCTGATCTCGGACGAGAAACACGCCGAATGTGGTCTGCTAGCCTGCCGCTGATCAACAAAGAGCTTTTCCCAATCTCTGCCTCAACACTCCGCGCTCATGCTGCGGCTTCCCGGCTCATCCGGAATGTCCAACCCTGCCATGCAAGCCGATCGGGTTGCCCTCGCGTTCAAATCACTGAGACATCAGAGCCGTCTCGCCGCCATAGCAGCTTGTAGCCGCGATTAAGCAGGAAAAATCGGGGCGCAAAATCAGGAAAATTGATTGGACCGGGCCAGACCATCCTCTAAATCATAGATTTGTTTGGAAAATCTGGTGGGTGCGACAGGGATTGAACCTGTGACCCCCGCCGTGTGAAGGCGATGCTCTCCCGCTGAGCTACGCACCCGGTCGGCATGTCTCTAGCGGCGCGGCGCGGCGAAGGCAAGAGGCCAGGCGGTCGGCCCGGCTCAGCCCCGCGCCGCCGGCGCCGAGGGGCGGACGGCTGCGAAGGCGATTCCGAGGAAAAATGTCAGGCAGGCAACGCTGAAGCCATTCAGCGTCGCGAGCGAGGCGGCAACGGACGCCGGGTAGGTCGCGATCGGCGGCATCGGTGCGAGGCGCAGCGCGGCATAGGCAAGGAAGGGCAGCGCGGCGAGGGCGAACATCGTCCGCCGTTCGGCCTGGTGAAAGCCGAGAGTCGCCAGCATCACGCACGGAATGAGGAACAGCGCCACCCCGGAGGAGAAGCCGAGCACATGAGTGCACCATGCGGTGTTCAGTGTTCCCACCGTGCAGAGCAAAGCCCGCGCGGCATAGCCGCTGCGCCGGGCGAGCAGCGGCACCGCGAGCCAGAAGGGCAGCGAGGCTAGGGTCAGCAGGACAAAGGGGCCAGTATTCCGCCCGAGCACGGCCCATAGATAGAGCGGATAGAACGGCGTGTTGCTCGCCAGCACGAGGGCGATGGTATTGCAGGTCGCGGTCAGCCCGTCCTCATGCGCGACGAAGCCGGCAAGGGCGCGGGCGGCGGCACGCATCAGACCGGGCGCAGCCGGTAATGGCTGACCCCCCAGGACTCGCCACCAGCGTGCCCGAACAGCCCTTCGGTGGCGAGGAAGAACAGCCGCCAGCGCCGCTTCCACACACCCGCCTCCGTGCCATAGACGCTGCGCAGGATCGCGCCGATCGGCCCGGCATTGCGGTCGTAATTCTCAAGCCAGCACCGCGCGGTGCGGGCATAGTGCGTGCCGTTCCAGCGCCAGTCGGCCTCGACCGCGAACAGGTCGGAAAACTGGCCGATCAGCCCGTGGCTCGGCATGATGCCGCCGGTGAAGAAATGCTGCGCGATCCAGTCCGCCGGATCGTCATGATCGAAGCGGTAGGCGCCGGAGCGATGCGAGAAGACATGCAGGAACAGCGCCCCGCCCGGAGCAAGCCAGTGACGGATGCGCCCGAGCAGGCCCTGCCAGTTGGACATGTGCTCGAACATCTCGACCGAAACGACGCGGTCGAATCTCCGCTCCGGGGTGAATTCGTTCATGTCCGCGGTGATGACGCGCAGATTGGCAAGGCCAAGGCGGGCGGCCTCGGCCTCGATATGCGCGCGCTGCGAGGCGGAGTTCGACACAGCGGTGATGGACGCCGCAGGGTAGCGCTCCGCCATGAACAGGCTGAGCGAGCCCCAGCCGCAGCCAAGCTCGAGAATGGACTGGCCATCGGCAAGCGCGGCGTGGTCACAGGTGCGTTCCAGCGCGTCGATTTCGGCCTGCCCGAGCGACACCGTGGGAGAAGCGAAGAAGCAGCAGGAATATTTACGCCGCTCTCCCAGCACATGGCCGAAGAACGCCGCCGGCACCTCGTAGTGCTGTGCATTTGCCGCATCGGTGTGCAGGGCGATCGGCAGGCGGGCCATCTCGCGCGCGAAGGCGCGCTCGGCATCCGCCGTCAGCACCGCGAGCTTGCGGTCGGTCCGGCCGACCAGCCCGGCGATGCCGCGGCGGGTCAGCGCGTCGGGGATCGGCAGGCGCTCGGCCATTCCGGCCATGGTGGCGGCAAGGTTCATGCGTTCACTCCGAAGCTGGGTTCAGGCCGTTGTTGATACGGCGCCGGGCGGCATGCGGATGCACGGCACTCAGCCGCGCCGCCGCGGCGGCCACGGCACGATCGGGCTGACCCGGGCCTGGTAATCGCGATAGGCGTCGCCGCGCGAGGCCAGCATCTCGCGTTCGAGCGGCGGCACGCCCGAAACCTTCGCCAGCAGCCAATACATGAACAGCGGCGCGGCGAGGCCGGCAAGGCCCGGCCACCACGGCCCGGCGAGCCCAATCAGCGGATAGGCGAGCCAGACCATGATCTCGAAGAAATAGTTCGGATGGCGCGACCACGCCCACAGGCCGCGGGCGCAGACCTTGCCGCGATTGGCGGGATCGGCGCGGAAGGCGTGCATCTGCCTATCCGCCAGCCCTTCGCCGGCGACCGATCCGGCAAACACGGCAAGCCCGGCCAGCGTCAGGCCGGGGGCGAGCGGGTAAGGGTTGCTCGCCGCGAGTGTCACCGCCAGCGCCAGCAGCCAGGCGACCGCGGCCTGGATCATCAGCAAGCCGAACATCCGCCGCTCGAACCGCGCGCCCCATTCGGCGCGGAACCGGGCATAGCGCGCATCCTCGTGGCGGATGGCGGCGGTGCGGCGCAGGATGTAGCCGCCGAGCCGCCCGGCCCAGACCAGCACCAGCGCCGCCACCAGCAGCCGCCGCGCCGGAGCCGCCGTGCCGAGCGGGACCAGAGCGCCGACCGCCCCGGCAATGCCGGTGCCGAAGGTCCAGAACACGTCGACCCAGCCGGAATTGCGGGTCGCGCGCTGCGCCGCCCAGGCGCCCGCCATCACCAGCATGAGAAAGAGCAGAAGCGTCAGCGCGAGTGCTGGATATGCCATGAGCAAGACATTCATCCGCCCCGCACTTCGTCAAGGGCCGGGCTGCGCGGCCGGCGCCGAATCGCTATATGACGCGACAGACAGAAGGAGCCACGCCATGTCGCGCATCGACGAAACCCGTCCATTCGTTCCCGTCGCCATCGCGGTGATGACCATCTCGGACACGCGGACGGCGGAGACCGACACGTCGGGCGACGCGCTGGCCGCGCGGGTGATCGCCGCCGGCCACAGCCTCGCCGCGCGCACCATCCTGCGCGACGACGCCGACCTCATTGCCGCCCAGCTGCGCGCCTGGATCGCCGATCCGGCGATCGACGTGGTGATCACCTCGGGCGGCACCGGCATCACCGGGCGGGATGTGACACCGGAGGCCTTCTCCCGCGTGCTGGAGAAGGAAATCGAAGGCTTCGGCGAGCTGTTCCGCATGCTGAGCTACCAGAAGATCGGCACCTCGACGATCCAGTCCCGCGCGATCGGCGGGGTGGCGGGCGGCACCTATCTCTTCGCCCTGCCCGGCTCGACCGGCGCGGTGAAGGATGGCTGGGACGACATTCTCGTCTTCCAGCTCGATTCCCGCCACCGCCCGTGCAACCTCGTCGAGCTGATGCCGCGGTTGCAGGAACACCTGACCGCCTGAGCGCCTGCCCCGCGCCCGCCGGTCAGATCGGCGGCGGGCCGGATTTCATCCGCTCCATCGCGAAGCGCGAGCTGACATTGCGCAGCGGCACGGCGGCAATCAGCCGGCGGTAGAACGCGTCGTAGGACGGGATGTCCGGCGCCATGACGTGCAGCAGGTAGTCGACATCCCCGCTCATCCGCCAGGCGCCGACGATCTCGGGCATAGTCGCGACGACCTCGGCGAAGCGGGCGATCCAGCCATCCGAGTGATCCGCCGTCTCGATCGAGACGAAGACCGAAACCGGATAGCCCAGCCGCTCGGGCGAGAGTGCGACCACCCGCCCCTGAATCACGCCCGCCTCCTCCATCCGCTTGACCCGCTTCCAGCAGGGCGTGGCCGAAAGCCCGACCTCCTTCGCCATGATGGCGAGCGGCACGGTGGCGTCGCGCGCGAGCAGGCGGAGGATCGCGCGGTCGATATTGTCGAGCGTGATGGCGGCGGCCGGCGCGGCGGCAGCGGCCGCCTGGCTGGTCCGGGCTTTGTCAGCCATTCCAAATTATCCTTCAAATTTAGACTCGCTTTTCATATGAACCGAATAATTCAGAAAATCAAACTTATTTTAGGCCGAAAACGCTGTTTTAGGAGAAATCTGTTTTCCTGCCCCGGCCGCGTTCCTATACTCCGGGCGTGCAGGAGACACCATGATCCCGATCGCGCTCGACCCTCGTCTGACCTCGCTCGCCGTCGCCGGCAACGGCACGCTGGCGCTGCGCCGCTATCGCGCGCTGCGGGCGGCCGGGGCCGAGGGCGCGCTGCTGTTCTCCGACGATCCCAGCGCCGAGGCTGTC
>NZ_AFPR01000089.1:0-3538 GCF_000219295.1 Acidiphilium sp. PM | reverse complement strand
TCGATGCCGCGCGCGAGGCCGCCCGCGGCGCGCGCCGCATCGGCACCACCGGCCGCGGCATCGGCCCCGCCTATGAGGACAAGGTCGCCCGCCGCGCCATCCGCATCTGCGACCTCGCCGAACCCGCAACGCTCGACTGGCGGCTCGACGAGCTGCTGCTGCACCACAACACGCTGCTCGCCGGCCTCGGCGCACCCACGTTCGGCAAGGCCGAGCTGATGGACCAGCTCCTCGCCCTCGCGCCGCAGATCCTGCCCTTCGCCGAACCGGTCTGGGAACGCCTGGCCGAGGCGAAGAAATCCGGCGCCCGCATCCTGTTCGAGGGCGCGCAGGCGGTGATGCTCGATGTCGATCACGGCACCTACCCGTTCGTCACCTCGTCCAACACCGTCTCCGGCCAGATCGCCGCCGGCGCCGGCGTCGGGCCGGATGCGGCGGGCCGCGTCCTCGGCATCGCCAAGGCCTATTCCACCCGCGTCGGCTCCGGCCCCTTCCCGACCGAGCAGGACAACGAGACCGGCCGCCTGCTCGGCGAGCGCGGGCATGAATTCGGCACCGTCACCGGCCGCGCCCGCCGCTGCGGCTGGTTCGACGCCGCCCTGGTCCGCCAGGCGGTCAAGGTCGGTGGCATCCAGGGCCTCGCGCTGACCAAGCTCGACGTGCTCGACGGCATGACGACGCTGCAAATCGGCGTCGGCTACCGCATCGGCGGCGAAACCCTGCCCCATCTGCCGCCCGGCGCCGCGGCGCAGGCCAAGGCCGAACCGGTCTATGAAACCATCGAGGGCTGGTCCGGCTCGACCCGCGGCGCCCGCTCCTATGCCGACCTGCCGGCGCAGGCGATCAAGTATGTCCGCCGCATCGAGGAACTGGTCGAATGCCCGGTCACCCTGCTCTCCACCAGCCCCGAGCGGGACGACACCATCCTGATGCAGGACCCCTTCGCCGACTGAGGCCTTCCAGCTCCGCCGCGCCGGAACGGCAGGTCATGGTCCCTGTGGCGTCGCGACGGCGAGGACACCGATGATGACGCCGCCCGTCGCGATCAGGCGGACACCCTCAGGCATGTGCAGCAGGTTGAGCATCGTAACGAGCAGCCCGAGCAGCATGGCCGAGCCCCAGAGGCCGGGCGGGGCGGGGTCGCCGCCGGCGATCGAGGTGCCGCCGATCACCACCACGGCGATCGACATCAGGAGATATTCGCGCGCCATGTCGAGCGAGGCGCCGCCGGAATAGGCGGCGAGCAGGATGCCGGCGATGGCGGCGAGCAGGCCGGAGGCGAGATAGACCAGCGAGAGCGCACCTCCAACCCGAAAGCCGGCGAGCGAGGCCGCCCGGCGGTTCTGCCCGAGAGCGAGCACCGCCCGACCCGCCCGCGTGCGCTGGAGCCCGACCGCGCAGGCGGCGGTGAGCAGGATGAACAGCACCGTCATCGCGGAGACGCCCAGCACGCGGCCAGACGTGAACGCCGCGAGCAGCGGCGAGGGCTGCGTCACCGCGTGGCTGGAATAGGCGATGGCGGCAGACTGGTAGATGAAGCCGGAGGCGAGCGTGCCGACCATCGGCGGGATGCGCAGCAGGCGGATCAGCGCCAGATTGAAAAGCCCGGCACCGAGGCCGATGAGCAGGCCGAGGGCGAGGCCGGAAAGCAGCCCGGCATTGCTGCCGTGCATCGCGCCGGTCGCTAGATAGCCGGCGAGCGTCATCACGCCGGGGATCGACAGGTCGATATTGCCCGGGCCGGCGGTGATCACCAGCATCTGCCCGAGCCCGGCGATGACAAAGAATGTGGCGAATTGCAGCGCGATCGAGAAGGTCTGGAAACTGCCGGCGCCGGCGGCGATGACCACGATCGCGAGGTAGACGACCGCCGCCGCGAGATAGGACCAGATCCAGCGCGGGGCGTTCGCGAAGCGTTGTCCCATCCGCCGCTCCTATGCCGACCGCGCCACGGCGCGCAGGCCGAGCACCACGATCAGGATGCCCCCCTCCACGCTGAGCTGCCAGCTCGTCGAGATGTTCACGAAGGACAGCACCGAGCCTGTGAGCAGCATGATCAGCGTGCCGGTGACGGTGCCGACCGGCGAGACGTCGCCGCCCACGAACTCGCCGCCGCCGACGATCACCGCCGCGATCGAGGTCAGCGTGTATTGCGCGCCCACCGTCGCGTCGCCGGAGGTGTTGATGCCATCCAGCAGCAGGCCGGCGATCACGCCGCAGGCCCCGGCGATGCCGTAGAGCAGCATCCGCCCGCGGGCGAGCGACCAGCCGGCCTGCTCGACCGCCTTCGCATTGCCGCCGATGCCGCGCAGGACGGCGCCGCGCGCGGTGCGCATCAGCAGCAAATGGCCGAGGAGCGCGGCGCCGGCGAGCACGAGGATCGGCAGCGGCACCAGCGGCGGCGAGAGGTTGACGAAGCCGGCGATGAGGGACGGCGCGCCGCCGCCGGGCGAGGGCAGCAGCAGCAGGGCGCAGCCGAGCCAGATGAACGAGGCGCCCAGCGTCACCACGATCGAGGGCAGCCGGCGAACATGGATCAGCCCGCCCATTAGCGCGTAGGCGCCGATCGCCGCGGCGAGGGCGAGGAGGCCGGCGGCGGGGGCGCGGACCAGCAGCGTCGCCGCGATACAGGATGTGAGCGAGATGAACGGGCCGATGCCGAGATCGATGTCATTGATGGCGATGACGCACATCTGCGCCATGCTGGCGAAGACCGCCGGCATCGCGAGATCGAGCAGCAGGCCGATGCCGAAATAGCTGAGGATCGCCGGCCGTATCCAGAAGATGATGCCGAACATCGCGGCCAGGGCGGCGACGGGCAGGGCGATCTTGAAGCGTGGCAGGGCGGCTGCGAGGGCGGGTTGGCCGGCGGGCATCGCGGACGGGTCAGCCGGCACGGGCGAAGCCGCCCCCGGGCGGCGCCGAGGCAAAGGAGGCACGGATCACCCGGTCTTCCGAATAGGCGTCGCGGTCGATCGCATCGGTGATCCGGCCGCGGCTGAAGACATAGACCCGGTCACACTCGGCGAGCTCGGCGTTCTCGGTGGTGTACCAGAGGATGGCATGGCCGCCGGCGGCGTGCGCGCGCATCCGCGCGTAAAGCTCGCGCTTGGTGCCGACATCGACACCGCGCGTCGGATCGTCGAGCAGGAGGATATCGGCCCCGGAGGCCAGCGCGCGGGCAACCAGCACCTTCTGCTGGTTGCCGCCGGACAGGCGGGTCGCGAGATGGGAGACGGAGGGCGTGCGGATCGCCAGGCTCCGCGCCCACGCCTCGGCAAGGGCGCGTTCGGCGGCGGGATCGATCAGGCCGAAGCGGGAGAGCCGGCCGAGCGCGCCGGCGGAGATGTTGCGCATCACCGACCAGAGCGGAAAGATTCCCTCGCTGGCGCGGTCGCCGCTGACATGGGCGATGCTGCCATTGACGGCGAGGCCGCGCTCGCGGTGGCGGGCGGCGGCGAAGACCCGGTGCAGGAACGCCCGTGGCCATGACCGGCGAGGCCGGCAAGACCGACGATTTCGGCCGGCATGAACGCGC
>NZ_AFPR01000090.1:0-3626 GCF_000219295.1 Acidiphilium sp. PM | reverse complement strand
GCTTCCTTCGGGCGCGTGCCCGTCCGGATCGGCTCGAACCTAGGACCGCGCGGGGCCGGCGGCGATGACGCAGATCAACGGTCCGGGACCCCGGCATTCCCGCATGGGGTCGCCTACGGTTCCGGCCCCCGCAGCACGAGCCGCAGCAGCGCCGGCAGGCCGAACAGCACCAGCGGAAACGCCACCACGAACCCCGAGATCACCGCGATGGCGAGCGGCTGCTGCATCCCGCTGCCCTGGCCGATGCCGAGTGCCAGCGGCAGCAGCGTCAGGATCGCCGCCAGCGTGGTCATCGCGATCGGCCGCAGCCGGTTCCGGCTCGCCACCACCAGCGCCTCCCGCCGGTCCTGATACCCGGCGAGGCTCCGGAATTCCGAGATGTAGAAAATCGCCATCTCGGTCGCGAGCCCGACGATCATCGTCATCCCCATCAGCGCGGTGATGTTGAGCGCCACACCCGAGAGATCGAGCCCGATGAACACCGCGAGGCTCGACAGCAGCGCGGTGGCGACGATCGCCCCGGCGATGACGAAGCTGCGGTAGAGGAACAGCAGCAGCACGAATTCCGCCAGCACGGCGGCGACGAACACGCGGGCAAGCCCGATGAACGCCTTCTGCTGCTGCCGGTAGAGCCCGCCGAGCCGGTAGCTCATGCCCGGCGGCAGCAGGCCCGGCCGCGCCAGCACGCGGCGCACCGAGGCAATCGCGGCGGAAATGCCGCCGCCGCTGATCCGCCCCGTCACCGCGACGATCTGGCGCAGATTGTCGCGGTCGATCTCCGGCCGGCCCGACACCGTCCTCAGCGTCGCGATCGCCCCGAGCGGCACCAGCGCGCCCGAGGGCGCGGCGAGCGGCAGCCGCAGCAGGTCGCCGGTCTGCGCGAAGGCGTCGCGCGGCAGTTCCAGCCGCACGCCGGTAAAGCGCTCCTGGCCCGGCAGCGCGGTGACCACGCTACCGCGCAGCGCCGTCGCCACCATCCGCTCGACCGCGGCGGGATCGAAGCCGAACATCGCCGCCTTCGCGGGATCGACATGGATGTCGATCGAATCCCCGGCGATCACCACGCCGTCCTGCACGCCCACCACGCCCGGTATCCGCCCGATCGCCGCCGCCACCCTCTTCGCGGTTTCATCCAGCCGCGCCGGGTCGCCATGCAGCTCGATCTCGATCGGCTCCGGCTGGCTGACGAGATCGCCCAGCAGGTCTGACATCAGCTGCGACTCGTCGAAATCGATGCCCGGCACGCGGTCGATGATCCGCCGGCGGATCCGGTCCATCACCGTCCAGATCGGCGCCCGCTGCCCGAGCGGGCGGAGCTGAACGAAAATGTCGCCCTGATACGGCTCGTTGAGGTCGCCGCCGAGCCCGGCGCCGAGCCGGGTCGACCATGTCGCCACCGCCGGGTCGGCGCGGAGAATATCCCCCACCTGGCGGATCTCGCGCGCCCCCTCGGCCAGCGAGGTGCCGGGCCGCGCCTGGTAGTTGATCACGAACCCGCCCTCGTCCATCCGCGGCATGAAGCCGGTCGGCACCACCGCATAGGCATAGGCGCCGGCCAGCACGAACGGAATCAGCGCCACGAGCAGCCAGGCCGGCCGCGCCACCACGAGGTCGAGCAGCCGCCCGTGCGCCCGCGCCAGCACCGACTCCCGCGCTCCGCCGCCGGCGACCGGATCGTGCCATTTGTCGAAATCGATCAGCCAGCGCGCCAGCACCGGCACCGCGAAGGCCGAGAACAGCCAGGAGGCGACCAGCGTGGAGGCCATGGTGATCGACAGCGCCTTGAAGAAGGCGCCGGTCACGCCGGAGAGGAAGGCGAGGGGGACGAACACGATCAGCGTCGCCAGCGACGATCCGGCGAGCGGCGCGAGGAATTCCTCCGCCGCCGCCAGCACCGCGCCGCGCGCCGCGATCCCGCCCGCGCGCCCGGCCCGCCGCGCGACATGCTCGATCATCACGATCGCATCGTCGATCACCAGCCCCACCGCGGCGGCGAGCCCGCCCAGCGTCATGATGTTGAAGCTCATCCCCAGCAGCGTGAGGATCAGCACCGCGGTCGCCATCGAGGCCGGCAGCACCAGCAGCGCGATCAGCGTGACGCGCCAGCTCCGCAGGAAGCCGATCAGCACCAGCCCCGCCAGCACCACGCCGATCGCGATCGCATCGCGCACCGAGCCGGCGGCGGCGGTCACCAGCGTGCTCTGGTCGTACCATTTCACCAGCCGCACGCCCGCCGGCAGCCGCGTCTCATAGGCCGCCAGCGCCCGGCGCACCGCCGCGTCCACCTGAACCGCGTTGCCGCTGGGCTGCTGGAACACCTGCAACGTCACCGCGCGGTGATCGTTCTCGCTCACCCGGTCGTAGCGCGGCACCCGGCCCATCTCGACCCGCGCCACCTGGCCGAGCCGCACCACCCCGTCCGGCCCGCCGCCGACCACGATCCGCCGCACCTGCGCCATGGTCCGCAGCGTGTTCTGCTGCACCACCAGATAGAGGCTGTCGTGATCGGCGAGCCGGCCGACCGAGGCGAGCACGTTCGACCGCGACACCGCCTGCTCGACACCCGCCAGCGTCACATGCATCGCGGCGAGCTTCGCCGGATCGACGATCACATGCACCTCCGGCGTGTCGCCGCCCTGCACGCCGATCTTGGCGACACCCGGAATCCGTTCCAGCACCGGCACGATGTGATACCGCGCGATCGTTCGCAGCTCCGCCTCGGAAATGCTGTGCGAGATCAGCGCATAGGCGATGATGGGAAACACCGTCGGGTCCATCCGCCGCACCACGTAGCGCGTGCCCTTCGGCAGGTCGGGCAACTGCTGGGCCAGCGCGGCGTCGACCTCCAGCGTCGCCGCCCGCATGTTGGTGCCCCAGTCGAAATCGATGAACGCCTGCATCGACCCGCGCGAGGTGGTGGAGCGCACCCCCCGCACGCCCGGAATCGCCCGCAGCGCCTGCTCGACCGGCTGGGTCACCTGCAACATCATCTCATGCGCCGGCCGCGCCCCCGAATCGATGTTGATCCGCACCCGCGGGAACGAGGTGCGCGGAAACAGCCCCACCGGCAGCGACAGCGCGCCGACCGCCCCGGCCAGGGCGAGGCTCGCCATCAGGAACAGGATCGCCTTCTGCTGGCGGCCGAGAAACGCGGCGAAGCCCCCCATCATCCGCCCTGTCCCGGCCGCGCGATCCGCACGGCGATGCCCGGCCGCAGCTGGTAATTGCCCGAGACCACGACCGGCAGCGCCGGATCGATCCGCCCGGCGACGATGCTCCGCCCCCGCGCGCTCGCCAGCACCCGCACCTCCACGCGCACCGCATGCCCGTTCCTGACCTGCCAGATCACGTCGCGCCCCGCCGCCGGCAGCGCGGCGTCGCGCGGCACGATCACGCCGCGCACCGTGCCGGTATCGATGCGCGCGCGGACCATGGCGCCGACCAGCGCCGGCGCGCCGCCAAGCCCGACCGTCGCATCCACCAGCCCGGTGCGCGGATCGACCTCGCCGGCGAGCATGTCGATCCGCCCGCGCAGCGCCGCACCGCCCAACACCTGCACAAGCGCCGCCTGGCCGGCGGCAAGCCGCCGGGCGTCGCCCGGATCGACGCCGACCACCGCGACCAGC
>NZ_AFPR01000091.1:0-25540 GCF_000219295.1 Acidiphilium sp. PM | reverse complement strand
CTCGACCTGCTCGCCATCCTGCGCGACCATCTCGGCCATGAGCGCGTCCGCGCGCTCGACGCGGCGCTGCCCGCGCGGATCGAGGCGCCGGGCGGTGCCGTGCCGATCGACTATACCGGACCGGTGCCGGTGGCGGCAGCGCGGGCGCAGGCCTTCTATGGCAGCGACGCGACACCACGCCTCGCCGGCGGGGCGGTGAGGTTGCAGATCGCGCTGCTCTCGCCGGCCGGGCGGCCGATCGCGGTGACCGGGGATCTCGCCGATTTCTGGCGGCGGGGCTGGGCCGACGCGCGCAAGGACATGCGCGGCCGCTACCCCAAGCACGAGTGGCCGGAAGAGCCGTGGCGCGCGCCGGCCCGGCCGCGCGGACGGCGCTGATCGGCCGGTGTGACCCGCGTCGCAGCCGTGAGTGGAACAGCATGCCATAACGGATGCGAACTGGCATTCCGACCGTCAACCGGATAGAATGTCGCCAAGATCGAGGGAGTTGATCATGCGTTTCACGGGCGTCTCCGCCGCCGCCGTCGTTGCACTGCTTGGCATGGGTGCCGCCCATGCGCAGTCCAGCGGCCCGTCGGCTCAGCAGATCATCCAGGCTCTGAAGCCGACGGGCAATGTGTCGAGCACCACGCGCGGCATCGTCCCGCTCGCGCAGGGGGCGGCGCAGGCAGCACCCGCGCCGTCGGTGGCGAAGCCGGCGGCGATGCGGATGAAGACCACCGCGCCGGCGGCGGTTTCCCATGCCGCGGCACAGACCCCGTCGATCAACCTGAACATCGATTTCGCGACGGGCTCGGCCAAGCTGACACCGCAAGCCGTCACCGAACTCGACCGGCTCGGCCGGGCGCTGACCGACAAGACGCTCGCCGCCTATCATTTCAGGGTCGTCGGCCATACCGACACGACCGGCGCGGCATCGACCAACCTCGCCCTCTCCCAGGCACGGGCGGCCGCTGTGAAGACCTATCTGATGTCGAAATTCGACATCCCGGCCACCCGCCTGCAGGCGACCGGCGTCGGCGAGGCGGACCTGTTGGTGCCGACCGGACCGAACGTGGCGAACCGGGCGAACCGCCGGGTTCAGATCATCAACACCGGCAAGTAGGCCCCTCCTGCATGGCCGGCGGCGTCTGATGGCGCGGCGGGGGTGGGATGTGCGCGCGGCGGCGTCCGGCGATCCGGACGACACCGTGCCGATGGGACAGATTCCCTCACGCGCCGCCGGCGCTCGGACCCGCCCGCCGGCGACGCGCCTGGCCGTTGCGCTGATCGTCGCAATCGCCGCCGTAACGGGTGTCGGGATCGGTGGATGGATGGCGCTGCGCCGTCCGGATTATCCGAAGGCGGGCGAGACCGGGATTTTCAATCATGTCGGCCGGCATTTCACGATTTTCCGCTTCCGTGACGATCCGCTGATCCTCGTGATCGACTGCCCGGACCTGCGGGCCCAGGGCATGATGTTCGACCGGATCGCGGCGCTGATCGAGAAGGCCTCGACGCCGCGGAACCGCGTGCTGGGCGAGGCCGCCTTCAGGAAAGTTCTCGCGAAGGCGAACGCGACCGAGGCGACCTATTATTACGGCAATGACTATCCGGCCTGGGCCCTGCGGAAATTCTTCCGCCTCGCCCATGCCGAGGGCATCCGGCTCACCGCGGATGAGCGCCGGCTGCGGGAGATCGCGCGGCGGGAAGGGTTTCTGCGCCCCGGCGCGAACGGCGCGGTCATCTCGATTCCACAGGCCCAGGGCAGCCGGCGCATCAGCTGGGTATCGCGGGCGGTCATCCTGCGCCACGAGCTTTCACACGGCGCCTATTTCACCATTCCCTCATACCGTCGCTTCGTGCACCGGTTCTACGACACGCAGATGACGCCGTCGGAACAGGCCGCCTTTCGCAGCTTCCTGATCCGCGATGGCTACGATCCGCACGATCGCGACCTCATCGTGAACGAGACGATCGCCTACATGGTATTCACCCGCGACCCTGACTATTTCAACGCTCAGGCGGTCGGGCTCACCGATGCGCAACTGGCCTCGCTGCGGCAGCGATTCGTGGCGCAGATGCCTCATTTCTGGCTGCGCCCGATGGCGGACGCGCCGCTACCCGCGCATCGCTGACCCCCCTTGCCCGACCCGTCCGGAACGGGCAGTTTCCGTGTCCGAAAATCGACCGGCCAACGGGGAAGGAAAGACGGGTCCATGAACGGCGCTGAAAGTCTGGTGCATACGCTGATCGCGTGCGGCATCGATACGGTTTTTGCCAATCCCGGCACCAGCGAGATGCATTTCGTTGCGGCGCTCGACCGGATTCCCGGGATCAACTGCGTTCTCTGCCTCGACGAGACGGTGGCCTCGGGTGCCGCCGACATGTACTGGCGGACCAAGGGGCGCCCGGCGGCGACGCTGCTGCATTGCGGCCCCGGGCTCGCCAACGCGCTCGCCAACCTGCACAACGCGCGGCGCGGCCGGTCGGGCATCGTCAATATCGTTGGCGATCAGGCGACCTATCACCGCCCGCTGGACGCGCCGCTGACCGCCGACACTGAAGGCTGGGCACGGCCGGTTTCCGGGTGGGTCCGGACCGCAATGACCGCCGACGCGGTCGGACACGATGCCGCCGAGGCGGTGGCCGCTGCCCGGACCGGCACGATCGCCACGCTGATCCTGCCGGCGGACACGGCCTGGACCGAGGGCGGGGTGGTTGGCACGCCGCAACCGGTGCCGCCGCGCCCCACGGCAGACGCCTCCGCCATCGACGCGGCCGCCGAGGTGCTGCGCTCGGGCGAACCTGCCCTGTTGCTGCTCGGCGGACGGACGCTGACCGACGCGACGCTGCGGATCGCCACCGCCATCGTGCAGACGACCGGTGCCAAAATGCTGGCCGAGATGTTCAACGCGCGGATGGAACGCGGACAGGGGCGGCCGCCGATCGAGCGCATCCCGTACCAGATCGACGCCGCGGTGCACTCGCTGGAGGGAATCCGCCACCTGATCCTGGTCGAGGCCAAGCCGCCGGTCGGGTTCTTCGCCTATCCGGGCAAGAAGGGCCGGCTCTGGCCGGATGACTGCACGGTGCACACGCTGGCGGATATCGGCCAGGACGGCGTGGCCGCCTTGCAGGCGCTGGCCGAACGCGTCGGCGCCGGCACGCCGGAGATCGCGGTGACGCCGCGCCCTGCGCCGGCGAAGGAGGCGATCGCGCCGGAGACGGTGGCCACCTCGATCGCCGCCCTGCTGCCGGATGACAGTGTCGTGATCGACGAGGGGATTTCCTTCGGCCGCGGCTTCTCGCGCTTCACCCATGGGGCGGCGCCGCATCTGTGGCTGCAGGTGCCGGGCGGGGCGATCGGCGGCGGCCTGCCGGGCGCCGTGGGTGCTGCGATCGGCTCCGGGCGGCGGGTGCTCGCGATCCAGGCCGACGGCTCGGCGATGTACAGCATCACCGCGCTCTGGACGATGGCGCGCTGCAATCTCGACGTGACGGTGGTGATCCTCGCCAACCGGAAATACGCGATCCTGCTGCATGAATACGCCAATGTCGGCGCCAATCCGGGACGGACGGCGATGGACATGCTCGATCTCGGCCATCCGGACATCGATTTCGTGCGCCTTGCCGAGGGGATGGGCGTCGCCGCCGCGCAAGCCGGCAGCATGGAGAAGCTCAACGAACTGATGGCGGCGAGTTTCGAGCGCAAGGGGCCGTTCCTGATCGAACTCCTGACCTGATCCGTTGATCGGCGAAACGGATCGGAATCATCGGCCTTTTCCATCGAATCGGAGGTTGACCGTTAACTTTCCTGTTGTAACTGTGGCTGCGGCCATGATGCTGCCGGAAATTTGCGGCATCTGACCGCCGGGCGGGCGGTCCGTCCTGACACAAGAAGACTTCACAGGGCGCAGCATGGCGAGTTCCACTGTTCAGCATCGGTCCAATTCCCGCTGGTGGTCGGCGCTGCGACGACGGATCGCGGCAATCACGGTGGATGCGCCGATGCATGTGCGCGCTCTGGTGCGCACCGACGAGATCTGGCTCGCGATGCTCGCGGCCGTGGTCGGCGTGCTGTCGGGGTTTTGCGTCTATCTGATGGATTTTCTCAGCCATCATTTTCATTTCTGGTTCTTCGCGCTGCCGAATCTCGACGAGGGACTGTCTCAGCAGACACATATCGACCCGCTGCGCGCCATCTTCGTGCCGATCCTCGGCGGCGCCGTGCTTGGGTCGGTCGCGTGGCTTCTCGGCAGGTACCGGATGACCAATTTCGTCGACCCGGTCGAGGCCAACGCGCTCTATGGCGGCAAGATGTCGCTCAGGGACTCGATCATCGTGGCGATGCAGACCTCGTTTTCCAACGGCGTCGGCGGCTCGGTGGGGCAGGAGGCCGGTTACGCGCAGTTCGGTGGCGGCCTGGCTTCCTGGGTAGGCCAGCATCTTCGGCTAAGGCGGAACGACCTGCGGGTGCTGGTCGGTTGCGGGGCGGGGGCTGCAATCGGCGGCGCGTTCAACGCTCCTCTCTGCGGTGCCTTCTATGGCATCGAGCTCGTCATCGGCACCTATTCGCTGCCAACGCTGACGATGGTGGTGATCTCCTCGCTGAGCGGCACGCTCGCAGTCGAACTGCTGATGAATGGCGGCGTACGGCCGCTGAACGTCGTATTGCCCACCCATACGCCGGGCTACGCCTATCCGCTGGCGGTGTTGCTCGGCATCATCGCCGGCTTTGTCGGTATCGCAATCATGCGGGCGGTCACCTCGCTGGAGGCGGTGTTCCGGCGCACCGGCGTTCCGATCTGGCTGCGACCGATCATTGGCGGTGTCGTGGTCGGACTGCTCGGCAGCATCACGCCGAAGGTGATGGCCTCGGGCAATTCCTCCCTGCATACCCAACTCGCCGTGGTCTACCCGTTCATGCTGGCGGTGGCCCTGCTCGTGATGAAATCGACGGCCTCGGCCTTCTCCATTGCGACCGGCTTTCGCGGCGGCCTGTTCTTCGCCGCGCTGTTCATGGGGTCGCTGCTCGGCCGCGCCTATGGCGACGTCGCGGTCATGCTCCCCTTCGCGCATGGCGTGCCGATCGGCTTCTATGCCGTTGTCGGCATGGCTGCGCTCGCCACATCGATCGTCAGCGGCACGATGACCATGACCTTCCTGACGCTCGAGAGTACGAACAATTTCAGCATCACCATTGCGGTGCTGATGGCGGCAATCGCCGCATCCCTTACCGTTCGCCGGTTCTTCGGCTACTCGTTCACCACATGGCGCTTCCATTTGCGCGGCGAGACAATCCGCAGCGCGGTCGACATCGGCTGGATCCATAATCTCACCGTCGGGCGGATGATGCGCCGCAACCAGTACATCACCCAGGAGACAACCGCGATCGCGGATTTCAAGACCGAATTCCCCCTCGGTCGAACCCAGTACGTGGTCGTGCTCGACGAAAACCAGCATTATGCCGGCCTCGCCTACCCGTCCGAAGTTCATGCGCCGGACGCAGCAGCCGAGGACTCGATCCAGCATCTGGTGCGCCATCGCGACGATTTCCTGGTGCCGCAGGCAACGGTGAAGGAGGCGATCCGGGCGTTCGAGAAGGCGGAATGCGATGTCCTGGCCGTCATCGACGGCGAGGAAACACGCCAGGTCCTGGGTGTTCTCACCGAGCAATACGCCCTGCGGCGCTACAGTGAAGAACTGGACCAGCGGCGGCGGGAACTGTCCGGCGAATAAACCCGGGACTCAGGAACCGAGCATCCGCAAGACCATCAGAAGTCGGTGCAACGACCGTTGCGTTCCCAGTCGCCGTAGCGCGTGGGTTCAGGGCCTTTGGGGCCGCCGATCTCCTTGGGCCAGGGCTTTGACGCCCCAGCATCCGTGGTGACGGACGGCTTCCCGTCGCCGCCCTCCTTGGGGAGACTGCCTGGTTCGACCGACTTGCTCATGGCGTGGACGTGGCCCCGGTCGCCTTGCCCGACAAGGGGGGGCTGCCATTGCTGGACTGCAGCACCGCAGCTTCGCGCAACCTTTGCTCGGCCAGGGAACGCCAGGGCGCTTGCGCCGGCGCCTCGGCTAGCGCCTTCCGGAACAGCGCGGCCGCATCCGGTGTCACATGGCCGGCGGCTTCGCTTTCGGCCTCTGCCGTTTCAGCGGCAAGTGTCGGATCGAATTTGATTGTCAATGCCACGTGCCAGGCACGCGCGGCCTGGTGGAGCTTGTTCTGGCTGACCAGCGCCTGACCGAGCAGCAGATAGCCCTGCCGAGCGTCCGGGCTACCCGGCGGCAGTTCCGCCAGCTTCTGCTTAAGCCTGTCGATCAGCGCGTTGTCCTGCCGCTCTGCCGCCGCGCGCTGGCGCATCACGCTTGCATGCGGCTCGGATGGCACCAGCGGCAGGCCGGATGGAACGAACACGACCACGGCGGCCACAGGAATGGCGGCAAGAGTGGCAATCATCAGACCGCGCGCGGCGCGGTTTGCCTCCGGTTCGGGGATCTGGTCGGCGGCGAGCAGCCGCCGCTGCACCTCCAGCCTTGCGGCCTGGTATTCCTCTTCTGGCAGCCGGCCTTCCTCGCGGTCCCGTTCGATTTCCTCAAGCTGTGCACGGTGCAGCGCCATGGCGGTCTCCCGCCGGTAGCGGATTGTGCCGCGGCGCAACCAGACCAGCACGACAGGCGCGAGCGCAACGGCGGCCAGCACCGCCATCCAGAGCCAGATCAAGACAGGAGTTCCTTCAGCCGGTCGGTCTCTTCCGGCGACAATGGAGGGGGAGCTGCCCGCCGGCGGCGGCGCGCGAAGAGCAGAACGGCCAGCCCGATCAGGGCGGCCAGGGCCGGCGAGAGCCAGAGCAGCCAGGTCTCCGGCCGGAAGGGCGGCTTGAGCAGAACGTAGATTCCATAGCGCTTGACCATGAAATCGATGATCTGGCGGTTGCTGTCTCCGGCGACGACGCGGCGGCGGATAATGGTGCGGAACTGTTTGGCCAGCCCGGCCTGCGAATTCTCGACCGTCTCGTTCTGGCAAACCAGGCAGCGCAGCTTGTTGCCGATTGCCTCCGCGCGGGCTTCCTGGGCGAAGGTGAGCTTCACGCCATCGCGCGTGATGCTGGTCGGATGGGCGCTCGCCGACGAGGACGAGGCCGGCGCAGCCAGCGCCGTGCCACAGGCGAGCACGAGTCCCGCGAACAGCAGAACGAGCCAACGCCTCATGTGAGCCTCTGCATGGCGGGCCGGAGCTGGTCATCGATGATCTCAGGCACCAGAGGCGCCGCGATATGCCACACCACCTTGCCGCCCGGCGCGATCAGGAAACTCTCCGGCACACCGTAGACGCCCCAGTTGATGGCAGTCCGCCCCGAGGGATCGGTGGCGAGACGCGCATAGGGATTGCCGTATTTTGCGAGGTAGAGGGCGATCGCCTCCGGCTTGTCCTGATAGGCGATCCCCCAGATATCGACGCCGGCCTTCGCCAGCCGGTCGAGATAGGGCGCCTCACCCGCGCAGGGCACGCACCAGGAAGCGAAGAAATTCACCAGAACCGGCCGCTTCTGGGCGGCGAGCACCGGCTTGTCGAAGCCCTTCCGGCCGTTCACGCCCGGCAGGGTGAAATCCGGCACATCATGGCCAACCAGAGGATTGTCGAAGGCTTGCGGATTGTAACTGCCGGTCCTCATCCGGCGGAGCAGTTCATAGAAGCCGACGCCGCCTGCACCCACGACGAGCAGCGGCAGACCGAACAGCATGCGGCGCGAGACGCTCATCGGGCAGGATCACACCGTGGCCGAGCCGGACGGCCGGCGCAGCCTGTTGCGCACCGGGGCGCCGACGCGGAAACGACGGTCGGTCAGGGAGATCGCGCCGCCAAGCGCCATGATGAGGCCTCCGAGCCAGATCTCCGGCGCCAGCGGATGGATGTTGAACCGGAACTCGCCACCACCGCTGTCGTTGTCACCGGCGAAGGTGGCAAAGAGGTTGCGCACACCGTTGGTGCTGATCGCTGCGGCCACCGTTTTCACCTTCTGGTTCGTGAAAAAGCGGGTTTCGGGATGCATCATCTCGACGAAATGGCCGTTCCGCGTCACCTCGATGGTGGCTTCCCGCGCCGCGTAGTTCGCCCCCTTGGCCGGCGCGATCGAAATCAGCTTCCAGTTGTAGCCGCCGAGATCGATCGACTGGCCGGGGTTGAGTACCCGGATCGTATGCACCTGCAGCGACATGCCAGCGATGCCAAGCACCGCGATGCCGAAGCCTAGATGCCCGAGCGAGGCGCCGATCGCGGCACGGGGAATGGTGAACAGCCGCGCGAAGGACTGGCGGAGCGGCACGCGGAACAGCCTGACCCGCTCGGCGAGATCGATCAGCGCGCCGATCATCACCCAGACCGCGCCGGCAAGGCCGAGAGCCGCCACGAAATGGCCTCGAAGGATGAACGCGCCGAAAACGATCAGCGCGACCACAGCGCCGAACCACAGCTTGGTCAGAGCCGGCAGAAGGACTGCGCGCTTCCAGGACATCATCGGCCCTACCGCCATCGCGAGGATCAGCGGTGCGGTGAGCGGCAGAACCGTCTGATCATAGAACGGCGCGCCGACCGAGATCTGCCGGTTGAAGAGCAGGTCGAGGAACGGAGGATACATCGTTCCGGTGAACACCACCGCGGCGATGATGCAGAGGAAGATGTTGTTGAGGATCAACGCGCCCTCACGCGAGACCGGCGCAAAAACCCCGCTCGCCGCAAGCGCAGGAGCGCGGAAGGCGAAGAGCAGCAGCGAGCCACCGATAGTCAGTGCCAGCAGTACGAGGATGAACAGGCCCTGAGCCGGCGAGGCCGAGAAGGCATGCACCGAGTTCAGCAGGCCGGAGCGGACGAGGAAGGTGCCGCAGAGGCTGAGCGAGAAGGTCGCGATCGCAAGCAGGACCGACCATGTCTTCAGCGCTTCGCGCTTCTCGACCACGATGGCCGAGTGGATCAGCGCCGTGCCAGTAAGCCAGGGCAGCAGCGCGACGTTCTCGACCGGGTCCCAGAACCAGTACCCGCCCCAGCCCAGCGTGTAATAGGACCACAGCGAGCCGAAACAGATGCCGCAGGTGAGGAACAGCCAGGAAACCAGCGCCCAGGGCCGCACCCAGCGCCCCCAGGCGGCGTCCACCCGCCCCTCGATGAGGGCGGCGACGGCGAAGGCGAAGGCGATCGAGAAGCCGACATAGCCGGTGTAGAGAATCGGCGGATGAACGGCGAGGCCAGGATCCTGCAGGATCGGGTTGACGCCCGCGCCATGCAGCGGCGGCGGCCAGATCCGCGCGAACGGGTTGGAGACGGCGATGACGAACGCCATGAAGCCTGCCGAGATCAGGCCGAGCACGCCGAGCACGCGCGAGCGCAGGCTGGTCGGGATGCTGTTGCCGAACGCGCCGACGGTCGCGCCGCAGAGAGACAGGATCAGGCACCAGAGCAGAATCGACCCGTCATGGTTCCCCCAGGTGCCGGTGATCCGGTAAAGGAGCGGCGTTGTCGACGACGAGTATTCGGCAACGTTGCGAACCGTGAAATCCGACACGACCCCGGCCCATACCAGGGCGAGGAAGGAGAGGCCGAGCATCACGAACTGGCTGATCGCCAGTGCGGGCGCGGTGCGGAGGATCAATCGGTCGCGCAGCATTGGACCGGCGATACCGATGACCGATTGTGCGACGGCAATGGCCAGTGCCAGCGCGAGCGCGAAATTGCCCAGGGTGGGAATCATTCTCCGGTCTCTCCCGTCCGCTCAGCCATTGTTGGATGCCTCGATCTGCGCCGGCGACTTGTCATCCCACGCGCCGGCATTGGGCGGCGGCCCGAATTTCGGATTCCACTTGCCGGCCTTGCGCAGCGCCATCTCGACATCGCGCGGCATGTAATCGGCGCCATGTTTGGCCAGCACGGTAGAGGCCATGAACTCGCTGTCACCCTTGGCCATCGCGCCAATCGTGACCACGCCCTGCCCCTGACGGAACAGGCCCGGCAATACGCCGGTATAGACCACAGGGATCGAAGCGCGGCCATCGGTGATGCGGAATGTGGTGTAGGGCGCGCCGTTGCGCGTGCCCATCACCACGGTATTCGCCTGCACGATGCCGCCGAGGCGGAAGACACGGCCCGGAGGCGGATGGCGGGCGGCGACCTGCTCGGGCGACATGAAGAAGGACAGGCTGGAGCGGAAGGCGAACAGCATCAGCGCCACCGCGGTGGACAGGCCGATGCCGCAGGCGATCACGATCCAGAGGCGGCGCTTCTTGCGGCTCATCATCACACGGCACTCCCGGATTTCTCGTGCCGACGCGGCTCGACCGCGGCGAGCCTGCGCCGCGCCGAGCGATAGCGGAAGAACGAGGAGATCGAGAGAAACCCGATGATGAGGAGGGCGACGCCGTAGCTGCCGACCACGTAGGGCATCGTATGCTTGACCATGTCTTCAGTTCCCGGAGCGCTCCGCGCGTGCGAGCAGCAGGGCCCGCGTGCGGTTCTCCATGATTCCGCTCGAAATCCGCGCGAGCGACATCGCGATGAAGGCCAGATAGAAGCCGACCGTGCAGATCAGCAGCGGATAGAGCATGGTGATGTAGATCTTGGAGGGGCCGGTCAGGGTGATCGAGTTGCCCTGGTGGAGCGAATTCCACCAATAGACGCTGAACACGATGATCGGCAGGTTGATCGCGCCGACCAGGCCGAGGATCGCGGCCGCACGATAGCCGTGCTGCGGATTGTCGAACGCGCGGATCAGCGCCATGTGGCCGAGATAGAGAAAGAACAGGATCAGCACCGAGGTCAGCCGTGCATCCCACACCCAGTACGTGCCCCATTCAGGCTCGCCCCAGAGCGACCCGCTGATCAGGCAGAGCGCGGTGAAGCCGGCGCCGACCGGGCCCATCTCCTTCGCCGCGATATCGGCGAGCGGATGCCGCCATACGATCGAGAGCAGCGAGCAGATCGCCAGCGCGGCGTAGCCGTTCATCGCCACCCAAGCCGCCGGGACGTGCACATACATGATGCGCGAGGCAATACCCTGCTGCCAGTCGGCCGGAGCGAAGAAGAAGCCCCAGACGAGTCCGACCGTGCAGGTCAGCAGCGCCGTCCAGCCGATCCAGGGGATGATGGGCTGCACCAAGCGCTGGAAGCGGCCGGGATTGGCGAAACGATGCAGCCAGGCCCCGGTTTTCGACGTCGGAACGGCGATCGCGCCGCCTGGCACGTCTCCCGCGTATTCCGTAATTGCTGAACGGTCCATTGATAGATTGTCTAATACGAATTTGAATTTTTGACACCCCCCGCCCTCGCACGCACCCGGTTCCCGCGATCACATCTTGGCGCAGAGCGATCCGCCGCTATGCTGGGAGGCAGAGAAAACGCCAGAATGGAGCCATCCCATGCAGTTCCTCCTGATCGCCCATGACCGGGAAGACGGTCTTGCCCTGCGCAAGCAGGTGCGCCCGGAGCATCTTGCCTACCTCGAAAGCATAAAGTCGAGCATCGTCTTCGGCGGCCCGATGCTGGGGGCGGACGGCAATCCTTGCGGCTCGATGATCGTCTACGAGGCGGCGGACCGCGCGGCGGCCGAGACGCTGGTCGCGAACGACCCCTATAGCAAGGCCGGGCTGTTCGGCGCGGTCGAGATCCAGGGCTTCCGCACGGTGGTGCGCGACGGCACGCTGACGCCGTGAACTACTGGCTGGTCAAGTCCGAGCCGGACGCGTTCTCCTGGGACCAGCAGGTGGCCAACGGCGTCGAACCCTGGACCGGCGTGCGCAACCACGCCGCCAGGAACAACCTGAAGGCGATGCGCGTGGGCGACCGCGCCTTCTTCTACCACTCCAATATCGGTCGCGAGATCGTCGGCGTGGTCGAGGTGGTGCGGGAGGCCTATCCGGACCCGACCGCCGAGTCGGGCGACTGGGTGGCCGTGGATATGAAGGCCATCGCGCCGATGCTGCATCCGGTCGGCCTTGCCGCGATCAAGGCCGATCCGGCGCTGGCGGACCTCGCACTGGTGCGCCTGTCGCGCCTGTCGGTCGGCCCGGTCAGCCCGGAGCACTGGGCGCATCTCTGCGCCATGGGCGGGTTGCGGCTCTAGCGCAGCGCCCCCCTAGCCGCGCAGGAAGGGCTCGATCGCCGCAAGCACCTCGCGCGGCTTCTCGGCGTGGAGCCAGTGGCCGGCATCGGCGATCGTCTCGATGCGGGCCTGCGGGAAGCGGGCGCGGATCGCCCCATGCGCTTCCAGCGGCACGTAGGACGATGTCGCCCCCGCGACGAACAGCGCCGGGCCATCGTAGCGCGCACCGGGCGCCGGATCCGCCCAGCCGACCAGATCGGTCATCGCGCCGGCGATTTCCTCAAGGCCGAGGCGCCAGCGCGGCGCCGCGCCGAGCACGAGATTGTGCAGCAGGAATCCGCGCAAGGCCGGCTCCGGCACGCTGGCGGCGAGGGCAGCGTCCGCCTCCTGCCGCGTCAGCCCCGGATGCAGCGCGAGGCCGCGCATCGCCCGGACATAGCCCAGATGCTCGTGACCATAGGCGATCGGCGCGATATCGAGCACGGCGAGGCGGGTAATGCGGCCGGGATGGGTGAGCGCCAGCGTCATCGCCGTCTTGCCGCCCATCGAGTGCCCGACCACGCCGGCCGAGGCGATGCCGAGCGACTCCATCGTCTCGGCGACATCCTCCGCCATGACCCGGTAGCGCATGTCCGCATCGTGCGGGCTGTCGCCATGGTTGCGGGCATCGAGCGTGGTGACGCGGAACTGCGCCGCGAGCCCACGGGCGATGACGCCGAGATTGCGCCCGGCGCCGAACAGCCCGTGCAGCAGAATGACATCCGGGCCTGTGCCGGTCGTTGAGGCGTGGAGAATCATTTCGGTTTGTCGATCCCTTGGCTTGGGCTAGGGTTGGCCGATGCAGGCGGAAAATCAACCCGGGGCGGATGCGGCACGGCTCGAACGGCTCGTCGCGCGGCAGGCGGAGAAGCGGCATCTCGCCGCAATCTGGGCGGCGCGGGTTGGCCTTGCCGCCGGCATGACCGTGCTCGATATCGGCGCGGGCACCGGTGCGCTCGCCCTCGAATACGCGGCTCTCGGCGCGCGCGTGCTGGCGATGGACCCGGATTCCGCATCCCTTGCCTATGCCGCCGCCGAGGCGGCGCGGCGCGGCCTTGCCCTGGAGACGATCGTGGGGCGGGCCGAGGCGCTGGCAGCGCTGCCCGCGGCGCCGGACCGGGTGATGCTGACCGATGCGCTGCATCATATGCAGGAGAAGGATGCGGCGTTGCGCGCGATCCGCGCCGCGATGAAGCCCGGCGGCGCGCTGTTCATCGCCGAATACGACCCGGCGGGGCCCGGGGCGGTCGGCGCGCCGATGGCGCGGCGGATGGCAGCGGCGGAGGCGCTGACTCTCCTCGCCGCCGCCGGGTTTGCCGCCTCTGCCGCCGAGGCCGGGCCGGACGAGCACTACACGATCATCGCCGTGCCGTGACCGGCGGCATCGCGCGCGGAGGAGCGGTGCTCGCCGTGGCCGCCGCCCTTGTGGCGGGATCGGCG
Source organism: Acidiphilium sp. PM (assembly GCF_000219295.1). NCBI lineage: Bacteria > Pseudomonadati > Pseudomonadota > Alphaproteobacteria > Acetobacterales > Acidocellaceae > Acidiphilium > Acidiphilium sp. PM. Next base: position 11,990 of record NZ_AFPR01000091.1, on the reverse strand, counting down.
CTTTTGCTCCTCGTGCCGCAGGCAATCGGCCCCTTGCAGGGCTTTCTGGCGCTCGGCCTTGCCGGGGCCGCGGCGCTCGCCTGGCCGGAAGGGGCGATGGCCGCCTGGCTGATCCTGGTCGCGACCACGCCCGAGATGTGGCTATCGGACATGATCGGCCATCACGAGACGATCATCGCCCTGCTCAAGGTTACGGGGCTGGCGATCATCGGGCTGGCCGCGCTGCGCCGCGGGAGCCGGTTCGACCGCTACAATCCCAGCTTCGCCTTCCTCGTCATGTTTGTCGGCGGCTTCGTGCACGGCCTTTGGCCGGGGCTGACGCCGCTCGCCTCGCTGCGCTCGCTGGTCGGCTCTGCGGCGCCGTTCGCCGCCGGCTTCATGCGGGCGGAGGCGCGGATGCGCGCGGCGATCATCCGCTGCACCATCATCGGCCCGGCGGTGACCGTGGCCTTCGGCCTGCTGCTGCACGCGGCCGGCCTGCGGGCGCTCTATGGCGTTCAGCTCGGCGCGATCCGACTGCAGGCCTCGAGTTCGCCCGCCTTTCTCGGCGGGTTCGCGATGATCGCCATCTATGCCGGGCTGGTCGCCTTCGCCGGCAGCGGCCGACGGCGGGAATGGGCGTGGATTGGCGCGAATTTCCTGATCCTGCTGGCCAGCGGCGCGCGCGCGCCGCTGGCGCTCGCCACCTTCGCCACGCTCGCCACCCTGCTTTCGGTCAAGGCGCCGGATTTCGGCATGCGAGCGCGGCTGGGCCTGCTGACGACGGGCGGCGCGGCGTTCGGCGCCGTGCTTCTCGCCGGGCCGGCGCTGCATTTCGTCCGCGTGATCGACCTCATCCATCTGGGCGATGCCGCCAGCCTGTCCAACCGCAACCTGATCTGGCCCTATTTCGAGGCGGCGCTGGCGCGCTCGCCCTGGCTCGGCTGGGGGGTGGGCGCGGGCAAGGTGATCGTGCCGTTGCATTCGCCGATCGGCCGCTTCCTCGGCACCAACGCGGCGCATGACGAATATCTGCGCATCGCCTGCGAAGGCGGCGTGCCCGGTGCGCTGCTGCTGTTCGGCCTGCTCGGCCTGTGGCTGTTTCGGGGCAGCGCTGCGCTGCCGGTGGGGCAGCGACGGCTGATCCGCCTTGTGTTTCTCGCCTTCGCAGTGCAATCTCTGACAGATAATACTTTGATCGCAACGACCAGCCTGACGTTCTTCACATGGGCGCGGGCGGTGTTCATCAATCCCGACGAAGGATCGGCCCCGGCATGACCATGCTTCCGCTTTCCCGCCGCGCGCTGCTGGCCGCGCCGGCGTTTCTCGGCCTGGCGCCTTCCCTCGCCCGCGCCGCCGGCCCGACGCCGCCGATCTGCATCGTGCTCGATTCGGGCGGCTCGCGCGTCTCGGTCATCGACATGACGACGCGCAAGGTGATCCACACCGAGCCGACGCTGCGCGAACCCGGCCACTGGGCGCTGACGCCGGACCGCAAGACGCTGCTGATCGCCGATGCTTCGGGCAATGCGCTGTTCTTCTTCGACCCCGTAACCGGGCGCGAACGCGGCCACAAGCTGATCCCCGATCCCTATCAGCTCTGGTTCAGCCCGGACGGCAAATTCCTTACCGTGAACTGCCTGCGGCTCAACCATGTCGACATCTATCATGCCGACGCGCTGACCCTCGCCCACCGCTTCCGCGCCGGATCGATGCCGAGCCATCTGAGCTACACGCCGGATTCGCGCACCGTCTTCGTCTCGATGCAGGATTCCGGCACGCTGGTCGCGATCGATCTCGTCACCATGCGCGTCCGCTGGACGGCGCCGGTCGGCAAGACGCCGGCCGGGGTGATGTGGCATGACGGCGTCGTGCTGGTCGCGATCATGGGGAGCGATCATCTCGCCGTGGTCGATCCGGCGAACGGCAAGCTGCTGCGCACCGTGCTGACCGACAAGGGCGCGCACAACATCTTCCTCACGCCGGACCGCAGCGAACTCTACGTCACCAACCGCGTCGCCGGCTCGCTCACCGTGCTGGACGCGAAGAGCCTCGGCTTCAAGCGGCGGATTCCGATGCCGGGCGGGCCGGACGATCTATGCTTCTCACCGGACGGACGGCTGTGGATCGCGCTGCGCTTCGCCTCCCGCGTCGCCGTGCTCGACCCGGCGAGCGGTGCTGTGGACCACATCACGGTCGGCCGCTCGCCGCACGGGATCTATCTCTCGACCCTGCTGACCGACACCGCCGCCCGCACGGCGATGCGCCTGGCCTGAGCATGCTGCCGGCCCATCCGTTCAACGATCTGGCCGGCTGGGTGGAGCAGGTGGCGGTGCTGCCGCTGCTCTACCGGTTCGGGCTGATGCAGTGGAGCGAACTCTCCTTCGGCTGGACGCTGGTCGCGATCTATGGCGTGACGCAGATGCTGCTGGCCTATGCGGTCTGCGTGCCGCTGGAGCGGGCGATGCCGATCGAGCGGTGGGACAGCCGGCGGGTGGTGCTGGTCGATGTGTTCTACACCTTTCTCGCCCGCGTCGGCGTGCTGCCGGTGATGACCTTCGTGCTGTTCTACGCGGCACAGGTGCGGCTCGACGGGTTTCTCGCCGATCATGGCTATGTGCCGCCGATGCTGGAGACGATCTTCCCGCCGCTGTTCGGCCATCCGGTGATCACCTTCGCGCTCTACGCGCTGATCCTCGACTTCGCCGATTACTGGCGGCACCGGCTCTCGCACCGTTTCCGTGTCTGGTATGCGCTGCATGCGGTGCATCACGCACAGCGGCAGATGACCTTCTGGTCCGACGACCGCAACCATGTGCTCGACGAGATGATCGGCTTTCTCTGGTTCATGGCGGTCGGGCTGCTGATCGGGATTCCGCCGCTGCAATTCCCGCTGCTGGTGCTGATCCTGCGCTTTGTCGAGAGCTTCAGCCACGCCAATATCCGCCTCTCCTTCGGCCGGATCGGCGAGCGGCTGCTGGTCTCGCCGCGGTTTCACCGCGCGCATCACGGCATTCTCGCCGCCGGCGAACGCTCGATCAATTACGGGGCGGTGTTTCCGTTCTGGGACATGCTGTTCGGCACCGCCGATTTCTCGAAGGATTTCGCACCGACCGGCGACCCCGAAGCACCCGAGGCGATGGCGAGCGGCGGATGGGTTGCCCAGCAATGGTCGGGGCTGGTGCATCTGGTCCGCTCGATCTGACGCGATTTTTCGCTTCCGCCCGGCGCCGATAAGGCGTTTCCTGCGCTCGCCATGCCGACCCTGTGCCGCGACTGCGATGCCATCTTCGAGGCCGCCGGCGCCTGCCCGCAATGCGAGGGGCGGCGCCTCGTCGCGCATGACGAGATCGCGACCCTCGCCATCGCCCATGTCGACTGCGACGCCTTCTATGCGAGCGTGGAGAAGCGCGACCGGCCGGAGCTGACCGACAAGCCGGTCATCGTCGGCGGCGGGACGCGCGGCGTGGTGGCGGCCTGCTGCTACATCGCCCGCCTCTCGGGCGTGCGCTCGGCGATGCCGATGTTCAAGGCCAGAAAACTCTGCCCGGACGCGGTGGTGATCGCTCCGGAGATGCGGAAATACGCGGCGGCGGCGGCCGAGATCCGCGCCCTGATGGCGACGCTGACGCCGCTGGTGCAGCCGCTCTCGATCGACGAGGCGGCGCTCGACCTCTCCGGCACCGCGGCGCTGCACAGGGCGCCGCCCGCGGTCGTGCTGAGCCGCTTCGCCCGGCAGGTCGAGGCGGAGGTGGGGGTGACGGTGTCGATCGGCCTTGCCGCCAACCGGCTGCTGGCGAAACTCGCCGCCGAGCGGGACAAGCCGCGCGGCTTCGCCGTGCTGGGAGCGGAGGCAGCGGCGGTGCTGGCGCCGGAGCCGGTCGGCATTCTCCCCGGCGTCGGCCCGGCACTGGCGCGCAAACTCGCCGGCATGGGGATCACGCGGGTCGGCCAGCTCGCCGCCCTCAACGATCGCGCCGCCCGCGCCCGGCTCGGGGAGGACGGGCCGATGCTGGCCGCGCGCGCCCGCGGCATCGATCCCCGCCCGATCGACCCCGCGCGGGCGACGAAGTCGATCAGTGCAGAGACGACCTTCGCCGAGGATATCGACGATGCGGCATCCCTCGCCCGCGTCCTGTTTCCGCTCTGCGAGAAACTCGCCCGGCGGCTGCGCGCCGAGGGCTTCGCCGCCGCCGGGCTCGTGCTCAAGCTCAAGACCGCCCGTTTCGAGACGCATACCCATGCGGTGCGGCTGACCGCTCCCACACAGCTGGCCGAAACGATCTTCGAGGCGGCGAAACCGGTCCTGATGCGCGCCGCCGGCCCGCGCTACCGGCTGATCGGGATCGGCGCCGCACGGCTCACCGATGCCGCCGAGGCCGACCGCGGAGATCTGGTCGATCAGGAAACGCCGCGCCGCGCCGCCCGCGAGGATGCCGTCGAGCGGTTGCGCGCGAAATTCGGCACCGGGATCATCCGCCGGGGCGGATGATCCGCCGGGCGCCCACGCCATGCTTGCCCGACGGCGCGAAAAGCCGATAGGCTTGCTCCGGGAGGATCGGCGGATGAAGCTGCGCGGATTCCTGACTGGCGTTATCGTGGCAGCGCCGCTGATTGCGGCGAGCGGGAACGCTGCCATGCCGACGCGGACGGTGAGCGAGCATGTCGGCCGGTTCGATGCGATCGTCCTGCACGGCCGTTTTCGTCTCAACTTCACCCGAGGCGAAACACGCTCTGTGAAGCTCAGCGGCGATCCCTATCTCGTGGAAAATCTGAGCGTGTCTGTGAAACGGGGCGTGCTGGACATCGATCGCCCCAGCGCGCTCGACTTGCCGCAGAACGAGACCGTGGATGTCATCATCACCGCCCCCTCGCTCGCCGCGCTTACGACGAAAGGACTCGTGCGGGCGGACGTGCGGAACCTGTCCGGCCAAACGTTCGACTTCATCAATGACGGCGCCACTGCGGCCACCCTCTCGGGCGAAGTGGGCAAATTCCGGATGATTTCACGCGGAGTCGCGTCGATCGATGCCAGCCAGCTGCGGGCGGCCAACGTGACGGTCTTGGTGCGGGGGCAGGGCAACATGAGGGTGTTCGCGCGCGAAAGCGCCAACATCACGCTGTACGGCGAGGGGAAGATCGAGGTTCTCGGTCACCCGAAAGACCATACGTTCAAGACGCTGGCTTACGGAACCGTGACGCTGCGCTGAGCAGCAGACATGAAAAAAGGCGCCGCTTTCACGGCGCCTTTTCCGAGACAGGCTGGGTTCAAGCCGCCTTCAGGTTCTCGGCGGACATCTTGCCCTCGCGGCCCTTGCGGACCTCGAATTCAAGGCGCTGGCCCTCGTCGATGCGGCCCAGGCCGGCACGCTCGACGGCAGAAATATGCACGAACACGTCCTTCGACCCGTCATCCGGCTGGATGAAGCCATAGCCCTTGGTTGCGTTGAACCACTTAACAGTACCTGTCGACATCGCGACTCTCCAAACAAACGGCAGCCCACGAAATGAGGGCCAGCAAACTCTTCAACTTGGGGAGGTGTCGAAGGCGGTAACGCCGTAACGCACGCAGCAACCAGAACCGAAAAGCGCCGTGATTCTCTTATACCGGCTTTTGCGGCCGAGGGCCAGCATGTATTCATGCCGGCGGCACGTAGGAGAGTCTCTCCCTGCCCTCGCGCTTTCCGGCGCGGCCGGTGGGCTCGAAGCCCACTGCACGCAACAACGACCAGGACGGGATGTTGGCCGGATGGCATTCGGCGAAGACGATCTCTCCGTGCAATGCCCGCAGCATCGCCGTCAAAGCCTCGCGCGCATAGCCACAGCGCTGGAACGCAGGACCAATCCAGTAGCCGACCTCGATCGCGGAACCGCCGCCACCCGTCGGCCCGCGGTGCGCGCCGAGCAGGCCGATCAGCTGCCCGTCGGCGGCAAGGCGGATGCCATGAAATCCCGGGTCGGATTCGATCAACGCCCGCGCTTGCGCGGGGCCGAAGCGCGAGGAGAGAAAATCGATGCGTCCGGTAATGATCGGATGGTCGGTAACGGCCGCGAGTTCCGCAGCATCGGCGATGGCGAGCGGCGCGAGACGAAGCCGCGCGGTCACCAATCGTACAGCGACAGGCGGCGTCCCTGTCAGGCCGGCTCGATCATGCATTGCAGCGGGTGTTGGTTCTCGCGGGCGAGTTCCAGAACCTGGATCATCTTGGTTTCCGCGATCTCGTAGGTGAAAATGCCGCAAACGCCGACACCGCGGCGATGGATCCGCAACGCGATCCGTCCCGCCTCATCGGTCGTCTTGCCAAACAGCCCGACCAGCGTTGCGACCACGAATTCCATCGGCGTGTAGTCATCGTTGAACATCATCACGCGGTAAAGCGGCGGTCTCTTCGCACGAGCGCGCGCATGCGTGGCGAAAACCGGATCCATGCCGTCCTGGTCGTCAAAATCGTCCATGCCGATGGCCCCATAAATGCGATTGCGGTCGCTGTCATGCAGAACCGTCGACTTGCACCCGACCCGCGTGCAAATCTGCAAATGGCGACGGACGGACCGGAATCCGGCCCGTCCGCTTATCATTCATCCGTCAGGCGGTGAAACCGCCCTTCCGCTTCAGAGCGCCGCGCCGAACTTCTCGACGGCGAGAGTGACACGCGCAGTGAGCGGCGCGATGGTCTGCTCGGTGAGCTTGAGCGACGCATCGGTGATCCGGCCGGTCTCGGCGACCGCCTTTTCCATCATCGCACGGGCATAACCGGTCTGGAGATCGACGGCTTCCTTCACCGACTTCACGCCGCCGAGCGCCTTCGTCATTGCCACGGTCTCCTCGACAGAGGCCTGGGTGGTGCTGGCAATCTGCTTTGAAATGCCCTGCAGACCCGCAGTGAAGATCTGGCCGGCCTTTACCATCGCCTCGAAATTGCCCTGGCTGAACGCCATCATCTCTTCTGTGGTCTTCATCGCCTTCGCCATCTGCTCCTTGACCTTCGCCTGCTGGGCCTCGAAACCCTTCGCGGCGTTTTCCATGCCTTCCTTCATCGACGTCAGGGTCTTTTCGAACCCGGCGGCAACCTGGGCCTTGGTGGCCTCAACAGTGGCTTCGGCCGCCTGCTGCACCGTCTCGGTCGCTTTGATCTTTGTGCTCATCCTAGTTACTCCTCGTGTGTCCGTTGCAACGATGCCGATGCGCCCGCGCACCAGCCTTGGCCGTCGTTGCTTTCGTCGCAAGGGAGAAAAACGACCGCCAAATTCCTTGCACTCACGTTTTATAGTGCAGTGCAACATGGCCGATTTAAGCCTGCCGCGAGGGTAAGTCAATGCTTTTTGTGCAACGCACAATGACACTGCGGTTAAGCCTCACGGCGCCGACCGCTCCCACAAACACGGAGCGCAGGAGGATATCCCATTAACCCTTTGGCTTTTTTGTTAATTTCTATTTTTGAACTGGACAGCGCCGACATTTCATCCTATCCGTCTTATGAGGCTTCGTTCATGTTTGGGGGACCGTATGCGTTTGGCCGAATTGCAAGGCTGGATTGTGAACATCCTGCGGCGCGGCTCGGTACTCGCGGCAGGCGGCTTGATGGGCGCGGCGCTGGCCGCACCTCAGGCTGCGCAGGCTAATCTGCATCAACGGTATCGACATGTCGTGCGCATACATGAACGCCTTGGGGGCATTGCCTCTCCGGCCGCCTCGGGGCCGCTTGCGCCCGGGATTGACTGGATCGTGATGGACGCGGCAACCGGCCGCATCCTCTCCGAGCACAACGCATATAACGAGCGCTTCCCGGCCAGCCTGACCAAGTTGATGACGCTGGATCTCGCTTTCCACGCACTCAGCCACGGCCGCCTGAACGCCAATACCCCGCTTCCGGTGAGTCAAGCGGCAGCGTCAGTGCAGCCTGTGAAGCTCAATCTTGTGGCGGGGCAGACCGTAACGGTCATGCAGGCAATGCTGGGCATGACGACCCTCTCCGCCAATGACGCGGCAACGGCGCTCGGACAGTACCTCGGCGGCGGCAGCATCCGGCGCGTTGCCGCCGAAATGACAGCGCGCGCCCACGCTCTCGGCATGGAGCGGAGCGAGTTCCGCAACCCATCCGGCCTACCCAATCCGAACCAGGTGACCGACGCCTACGACATGGCGATTCTCGCCCGTCACCTGCTGCTGGACTATCCGCAATATCGCTATCTTTTCTCCGTGCCGAGCTTCCGCTTCGAAGGCCGCACGATCCCCAATATCGATGGCATGCTCAAGCGCTACAACGGCGCCATCGGCATGAAGACGGGCTATACGGACCTCGCGCGGTTCAACCTCGTCACCGCCGCGGTGCGCAACGGTCACATGCTGATCGGCGTGGAGATGCACGCCCCGTCCTGGATCGTTGCTTACAATCGCATGACCCAGCTGCTTGATGCCGGCTTCGCAGCCGAAAGCGGTGCGCCGACGACCGTCATCGCAACTGCCACGTCACCACAGCCTCGCGCCGCAATGCCTCCGCCCCCGGTGCGCCAGCCGGCCGCGGCGCCCGTGCTCGTGGCGAGCCGAAGCAGAACCGCTCCTGTTCACATGATCGTTGCGCGTTCGGTCGGCCATGTCACGCGCGACATGATCCCGGGGTGGACCGCCCAGGTTGGCGCCTATGACAGCTACATCCTCGCCAAGAGGCAGGCCCTGACCATACGCGGCGAGCGCAAGGTCGGCATCGCTAGGGTTGGCAGCGCCGTGGTGCACCGGCACCGGATCTGGCGCGCTCAGATTGCCGGCCTCGACCATAACGATGCGAATCTGGTCTGCAGTGCGATGAGACGCGCTCATCAGTCCTGCTTCATCATTCCACCGAGCAACGAAAGCCTGGCGATGCGCTGACGGAACGGGCCTGATCAGCCGGCCCGTTGCCTTTTGACAAGCGCCAGAACGGCAGGCGCCGCCAGCACCAGCACCAGCGCATTCCACAGCATGAATTCGAGGTTGAGCGGGCCGGAAATCACGGCGCTTGCCACGGCGCCGGCGACCAGCAGGACGCTGGGCAGCCAGTCGCGCCAACTGCGCATGGCCGGCCGGTCGGCCACCGCCAGTCGCCAGACGGCGATTGCGATCGGCACGGCAAAGACAGGGAACGGCGCGTCACGATAACGCGGATCGAACACGAGCCCCGCCTGGACGATGACCGCGGTCACCACGAACAGGAACCAGAGATGGTCGAAGAGGCCTTTGCCCCAGTCGCGGGGGCTAGCCTTGCCGAACAGGCTCGCGCGCAGGAGCAACACCGTTGCTGCTCCATCCAGCGGCCGCCGCCCCTTGCCGCGTGAGGCAACGCGCAGAGCGGCAAGGGCGAGCAGACCCTGTGCCGGCAGATTGATCGCGGCGCAGATCATCAGGGACTTGTCGTACAGCACGTGATGGGTGATCGCCCAGGCGTAGACGAGCGCATTGCCAAGGCCGAAAGCGAGCGCCACGCCGGAGACACCCGCCATCCCGCCGATAAGCGCGAGGATCACCGACAGCGCGATCGCGGCACCGGCATAAAGCGGCCAATGCGGCATCTCCACCACCGGACCTTCAAGGGGGAATTTCGGCCGGCGTCCTGCGGACCAGATGCCCCAGTTGGCGCCGGCGATCCCCTCGTCGTGGTATTTCCAGTGCTGGTCGAACGCCTCGATCAGGTTGTAGTCGACATGCTCGCGATCGGCGAGGCTGACGAAGCGGCGCAGAAAGATCGCCTCGTTGACCCGCGAGGGCGCGGCATCCGCCCGCCAGCGCCCCCGGCTCGGCCAGCCGGTCTCCCCCACCGAGATCGTCTTGCCCGGAAAGACGCGCTCGGCCTTGCGGATGGTCCGGCCAATCCGCGCGATCGCGGCGTTCACCCCCACCGGGTGGTTCTGCCAGTAGGGCAGCAGATGGATCATCACGACGTCGACATGCTTCGCCACCTGCGGGAATTCGAACCAGAAGCTCGCGACATCGGCATAGGCGACCGGCTGCTTCACCCGGGCGCGCACATGATCGATGTCACGGATCAGTTCGCCCACCGAAAGGTCGCGCCTGAGCAGCACCTCGTTGCCGACGACGACGCGGGTGATCGTGTGCGGATGCGCGTTCGCCGCGGCGATCCCGGCCGCCATCTCCCGCGCATTGTCCTTCGGGTTCGGCCCGAGCCAGATCCCGGCCCAGACCTTCAGCCCCGCCCGCTTCGCCAGCGCGCCGATGTCGAAATCGCCCTCGATCGAGGAATAGGTGCGGATGCCGCGCGCGTGCCGCGCGATCAGGCGCAGGTCCTGCTCCACCTCGGCGGCCGAGGAGAAGGTTTTCGTCAGCGGCGACTGGCCGTTGCGGAACGGCGCGTAGGACACCGAGTTGAACCGCGCATCCGGCATGACGACGCCACCGGCACGCGGCCGGTTCGGCAGATACCATGCGGCAACGCTCAGCAGGCCGAGCAGAAAGATCAGATAGGGTCTTGCGGTGCGCATGGCCCATGCGCTTACAGGAGGCTCCACCGGCAGGCCAGAGGCGGCTCATGAGCATCGACGGGCTCGACGACAAGACGATCGCGCGCATACTGACCACCACGCGGCGGATCGCGCTGGTCGGCGCCTCGGCCAACCCGGCCCGCCCCTCGAACGAGGTGCTCGGCGCGCTGCTCCGCCTCGGCTACGACGTCACCCCGGTCAATCCCGGCCTTGCCGGCACCAGGCTGCACGGGCGGGAGGTCGCCGCCTCGCTCGACGATGCGACGCCGCTCGACATGGTCGAGCTGTTCCGCGCCTCAGAACGGGTGCTGCCGGCGGTGCGCGACGCGATCCGGCTGGGGGCGAAGACGATCTGGATGCAACTCGGCGTGGTGAACGAGGGCGCCGCCGCCCTCGCCCGCGCCGCCGGGCTCGTCGTGGTCATGAACCGCTGCCCGCTGATCGAGCGCCCGCGTCTCGGCCTCACTCCCTGAACGACGCGGCCGGATAGCCCTGGGCGAAGAGCAGTGCGCGCAGGTCGCCATGCTCGATGCGCACCGGCGCCGCCTCGGCGAGGATCGGCTTCGCGTGATACGCCACTCCCAGCCCGGCATCGGCGATCATCGCGAGATCGTTCGCCCCGTCGCCCACCGCCAGCGTCGCCGACAGCTTCACCCCGCGCGTCGCCGCCAGCTCGTGCAGCGCCGTGCGCTTGGCGTCGCGGTCCAGCACCGGCTCGGCAACGCGGCCGATCAGCCGGGTTCCGTCATCGAGCAACTCGTTGGCGCGATGCGTGTCGAACCCGACCTCCGCCGCCACCCGGCTGGTAAACCAGGTGAACCCGCCCGAGACCAGCGCCGTCACCGCGCCATGCGCGCGCATGGTGGCCACCAGCTCTCGCGCCCCCGGCATGATCGCGGTGCGCCGCCAGGTGCGCTCGAGTGCCGCGACATCGAGCCCCTCCAGCAGGGCGACGCGCTCGCGCAGCGCATCGGCGAAATCCAGCTCCCCTGCCATCGAGCGCGCGGTGATCGCGGCGACGCGCTCGCCCACCCCCGCCTCGGCGGCCAGCTCGTCGAGCGTTTCCGAGGTCACGATCGTGCTGTCCATGTCCGCGACCAGCACGGCCTTGCGCCGCCCACGATCCCTGACGCACATCACGTCCACCGGCGCATTGTCGATCGCCGCGCGCACCAGGGCGAAGTCTGGCGGATTCATGCAGGGAATTTCGGCGGCCTCGCCTGGCGAAAGCCACACCGGCGGGCCGCCGGCGGCCAGCTCGCGCACGCGGGCCACCATCGTGTCGGTCAACGTCACCTTGTCGCGCGCCGCGACCAGCACCAGAACGAATTTCATGACCCAGTCGCCTAGAGCAAGTTCCGCCCCCCCGGCAAGGCCGCTGCTGATCGTCGCCGGGCCCACCGCCTCCGGCAAGTCGGCCCTCGCCCTCGCCGCCGCGCAACGCTTCGGCGGCACGATCATCAATGCCGACGCGATGCAATGCTATGCCGACTGGCGGATCATCACAGCCCGCCCCACGCCCGCGGACGAGGCGGCGG
>NZ_AFPR01000092.1:0-46989 GCF_000219295.1 Acidiphilium sp. PM | reverse complement strand
CTCGGCCGATGCCGCGAAAGAGATCAAGACACTGATTTCCGCCTCCAACCAGCAGGTTGTCGCGGGCGTGGACCTTGTCGACGAGACGGGCAAGGCTCTCGAACGGATCGTCCGCCAGATCGCCGAACTCAACGACTCCGTTGCGAAGATCGCCGCCTCGGCGCAGGAGCAGTCGACCGGGCTGGTGCAGGTGAATACCGCCGTCAGCCAGATGGATCAGGCAACGCAGCAGAACGCGGCCATGGTCGAGGAATCAACGGCTGCCAGCCACAGCCTCGTTCAGGAAGCCGAGCAGCTTACCCAGCTGATCGGGCGGTTCGATCTGGGCACATCGCCGGCCCCCGCCTCACCGGGCAGACTGCCGGTAACGCCGCCGCGGCCCGCGGCAAAGCCGGCCCCCATTGCCGCCCCTAAGCGGCACCTCGAAGGCGCCGATGCCGGCGATTGGGAGGATTTCTGAAGCTGCGACGAACGATCACGGCTGGCCAGGAGGCCTCCGGAATGATCGCCGGTGCGCTTCGCCCGCAGCCCCGGCACCGCGCGTCCGGTACGCTGGCATGAAGATGTCGCACCTGGTTGACGCAAATCATTGCCGCCCGAGATGTTCGAGGCTCATTTGCGGGCATACGGCATGACCACGCCGCGCTGAAGCCGTGGAAAGGTATGGCGATGAGGGATCTTCCGCTCGCCAGGGTCTACCAATTCATCGAGCCCGGGCCCGTCGTTCTGCTCACCACAGCAGAGCGGGGGCACCTCAATGTGATGACGATGTCCTGGCATATGATGGTGGAGTTCGAACCGCCGCTGATCGCTTGCATTGTCGGCGAGGGCGATTACAGCTTTGCCGCCCTGCGCAGGACGGGAGAATGTGTCATCGCCATTCCAGCGGCGGAACTGGCTTCGACGGTGGTCGGCATCGGCAACTGTTCCGGCCGTGACGTCGACAAGTTTGCGCGATTCGGTCTGACGGCAAGGCCGGCCCGGCTCGTGACCGCGCCGCTGATCGCCGAATGCTTCGTCAACCTCGAATGCCGCGGCATCGATATGCGTCTGGTCAGACGCTACGACATGTTCGTGCTCGAGGTCATCAAGGGGTGGATCGACCCGGCACGCCGGAACGCGCGAACACTCCATCATCGCGGCTTCGGCCGGTTTGCCGTTGATGGCGAAACCATCTCGTTTCGTTCGAGGATGCGGTAGACCAACCCTCTGCAAACGACCGGCAGGTCAGCCCCGATGGCCCCCACACCGGTCGGCTCGCAAGGTGATCTACCGGTTTCGCGTCGCCGTTCCCCAGAACGGCACATAGACGGTCAGCGCCACAACGTAGAGAAAAACGGCGCAGTAGAGGATCTGAAAGAACCACATTGGCAGGTTCCAATAGATCAGCCGATCGACCCATTGCATGATCAGCGGGTGCACGGTCCCGGCGCCGCCCGCCAGATCCTGCTGCCAGATGGTCAGGATGCAGGCACGGCCTGCCACCGCCTGGCCGGCAACCACCGCGAGAAGAGCAAGATGAAGCAGCCGGAGCCACGCAACGCGAATGACCCGCCAGCCGAGGCGCGCACCGACAGGGATCACGACCAACCCCGTTACATTGAACAGGATGACGATCACGTGCACCGCAAGGATCGCATCCGCGAGCACAAGAATCTCCCGCATGGGTCTCCGGTTGGGCAAATGGAACAAGTTGCCTGATTGCGCACCATGATCCGATTTCATCGACGCAGAAAGCCCAAAGTGATGCCGGAGCTCTCCTGCGCGGGTTGGCGAGGAGCGCTGCCCCGACCTTGTTCAGAGATAGGCGAAGCGGCGCATCTGGGGCGCCTGGGCGTGCTCCACCGCGCGGCTCTGCCGATCCGACAGCACGTCGCGCCACTGTCCGGCGCGCCCATTGCGGAAGAAGAGCGCAGCCGCCCCCGGCCGTTCGACAAAACCCCGTTCACGTTCCTGTGCGGCGAGGACGTCGAACGCACTGTGTCGGATCGCGCGGGCAAGGCGGGGGGGATCGGGCTCCGCGCCAAGAAAGCGGATCACGTCGCCAAAACCATCGGCCGGATCGGCGAGCAGATCTTCATAGCGCAACACCATTGTCGGCCAGGCGGGGTGCGCGGTCCATGACTCCACATGCCGGTTCCAGGAGCCGACGAATTCGGTCACCTTGTGGACGTTGTCTCCCGACACCGCGCGATCGTCCGTCATCAGATCAATCAATGCGTCATGGCCGACGCCGAGGTGATGCGCATAGGAAACCGCGACATCGCGCGGATCCCGCACCAGATAGATCGCGCGATCGGTGACCCCGGCCGTCACGAGCGGCGTGCCCGCATGGTCGACATTGGCATTGTGCGTCTTGACGAAGACCCGCTGCGGGTCGGCGCCGGCGATCGCGCGGTGAACGGCGGGACGCAGGCGGGCGGCCGCCTCGGCCGACAGCGTCGCATCCGGTTCGGCCATGAAAGGCCGGTAGAGCGATGCTCCGCTCTCGCCGGTCGAAAGCAGGGTCAGCCGATTGATGTCCTGCGGCCGGCCCTCATCGAGGATATAGTTCTGCAGGAAAGCCCGCAGCCAGGTGTTGCCGGATTTCGGATAGGAGGCGAGCCAGATGATGCGTCCCATGTCAGATCGTCCTCCGCCGAGGGCAGCAGGCGCCGCCGCGCCCCGATCGCACTTGTGAAATCGGCCTTTCGCTCACGTCCGGCAGTCCTGAAAGATAGCCCGTCGCCGCACATATCCGGTGGCAACTCCGGTTTTGCAACCGCCGCCGGCGGCTGGCGGGCTTGGGCAGTTTCCGTGATCGCGGGTGACCGGGCTCGGCGTTCGACTTCGCCGCGCCGGTGTCTATACTCCGCCCATGGACACCGATGAACTGGCCACGATCGGCTACGAAAAATGCGGCTTTGATGATTTCGTGCGGTGCCTGCGCGAAGCCGGCGTTCGCCAGGTGATCGATGTCAGGGACCTGCCTCTCTCGCGGCGCGCGGGTTTTTCGAAGCGACAACTCGCCGCCGGTCTCGATGCGGCTGGAATCGGCTACCATCACCTGCGGGCGTTGGGCACGCCGGCAGCGGGGCGCGAGGCCAATCGTCGGCGGCGGTGGGACGAGTTCTGGCGCATTGTCGACGACCGTCTGGCTACGCCGGAAGCTGCGTTCGCGCTGGCGGAGGCCGCGGAACTGGCCTCGGCGAAGCCATCCTGTCTTCTGTGCTACGAGGCGGCGGTCTGCCAATGCCACCGGCTGCGCGTGGGTGAACGTCTCTCCGCCAGCCATGGGTTCCGGCTTCGGCATCTCCTGGTCCAAGGCGCGGTCGGACATACGCCGCCCTCGCGCTGAACACGCGCCGCCCGGACGCCGACGTTTCCGCCCGCCCAAACCCTGCCACATTTCGGCCATGCATCTTCCTCATAACCTCTGCCCATGGACACATCACCAAGATGCGCCCTTGAGTCGGGAGAGCAGAATGTCGCGGTCGAGCGTCGGTCCGGAGCATGGCTCAGGATGGGCGCGATCATTCTCTGCACGGCAGGGCTTGCCGCATGCGCCGCCAAGGCGCCGCAGGCCAGTCTCGCCATGCCGCCGCCTGCCGAACCGCCTCCGCAGGCACTTCCCGCGCTGACCGTCGCAAAACGGCTGAGTACGATGCCTCCCGTCGCGGTGCCGGCCGTTCTCCGCCCGCCGCTCGATCTCTCGGGACGCAACGAGACCGGCAAGGCCTCCTATTACGCCCGCCGTTTTGCCGGCCGGCGCACCGCCGATGGCCAGCGCTTCAATCCGCACGCGCCGATGGCCGCCAGCAAGACGCTGCCGCTCGGCACGGTTGCCAAGGTCGTCAACCTGTCCAACGGCACGAGCACGACCGTCACGGTCGCCGACCGGGGGCCGAATGTCGAAAGCCGCATGCTCGATGTCAGTCCGGAGGTCGCGATCCGCCTCGGCATGATCCGGGAAGGCGTGACGCGGGTTCTGGTCGAGCCGATCACCATCCCGGAGCCGGATGGCAAGGTGAAGCTCGGCGCCGGCGCGGCGCATGCCTCGAAGGCGCAGATCGCGGCCGCCATCGGAACCTCCCGGCGAGTGATGCGCCAGGACGGAATCCGGGTCGCGGACCGGTGAGCCGCGCGCCCCTCGTCTGACGACGTCCTTTCCGCCCGATCGCAACGCTCGCCAAGGTGCCGGCGAGCCTATCTCGCGTGCGCCCTCAACGCGCACATCAGATCGTGCGACCGGTTCACCAGAACCGAGAAATGCCCCTCCCCGTCATAATAGGTGGCGGCGCATTGCCTGAGCCGCCCAGCCATGAGGCGTGCCGCTTCAACCGGCAGGATCCGATCCTGGCCGCCATGCCACAGCAGGACCGGCACGGGCACGTCTCCGATCCTGAATCCCCAGGGCCGGGCCAGCCGTTCGATCTCGGTGCGGTTCGCGGCGCCGCCCTGCAAGGCTGTCTCGGTCATCGTCCGCGCCATCAGGTCAAGCATGGCCGGGTTTCGCATCAGGGCCAGATCCTCGCCGCCCAGCCAGTGCGCCATGCGCATGAGCCGGGCATTGATCATCTCCCTCGTCGGAATGCCGTCCGGTCGAAACTGCCTGAGCCGGCTCCGCAGATAGCGCGGGAACAGAGACGCGATCCACCAGGCGAGCCGTCGCTTCAGCGGCCCTGAGCGACGCGCGATCGCCGGCGGCGGCATGGCGCTGACCAGCGAGCACACCGTGATGCGGGCGGGGCAAGCCCTCGCGCAGGCGAGCGCATAAGGCCCTCCGGCCGACATGCCCTGCACCGCGAACCGGCCGATTCCGAGAAGATCGGCCGCCTCCAGAATATCCGCCGGCCAATCGAGAAGCCTGTCGCCCGGTCGGGGGGCGGAGCGTCCGATACCGGGACGGTCGAATGCGAGGATACGAAGGCCGGCCGACCGCGCCGCGTCGGCCAGCACGAGGGCCTCCAGCCGCGAAGAACCGTGCCCGTGGAAATGAAAGACCGGTGGACCTTCCGCCGCACCGACATCGAGATACCCGAGCGCCCGCCCATCGTGTAGCCTCACCGTCGAACCGGGTTCGTTCTCCGGAACGCCGCCTTCAGTGAGGATCATGGGACGGGCACAATCCGGCGGGTCGGGGCCGGTCAGGCACGGATGTCACCGGCGGCCACCGATCTCGTCGATATGGCGCAGCAGATCGGCGGGATCCTCGTAGACCCTGATCGCGCCAGCCTCCCGCAGCTCATGGGCGCCATACCCCCCGCTCAGCAACCCGACTCCCAGGGCCTTGCAGCGCGCCGCCGCGAGCATGTCCCAAATGCTGTCGCCCACCACGACCGCCGTTTCGATCGCCGCGCCGAGCCGCTCCGCCGCGGCGAGAAAGAGATCCGGGTTCGGTTTTGCGTGGTTCACCTGATCGCGCGTGATCACCGCCGCCTGCTCGGGGTCCACCTGCAGCGCCTCGAGATTGACCGCGGCCGTCTCCATTCGCCCGCTGGTCGCGATCGCCCAGGGCACGCCGGACCCGGTGAGATGATCGAGAAGAGCCCTCGCACCCGGGAGAGGACGAATCCGTTTCCCGTAACGACGATATGATTCGGCATGGCCCCGACGGAGGCGCTCGATGCGTTCCGGGCTGATCTCCAGCCCGGTCTCGCGGAGGAGCTGGTTCGTGAAGAGTCCGCCGCTCATGCCAATCTTCCGATGGATGCGCCAGACGGCAAGGTCGATATCCTCGGCATCGAGCGCGTCCTTCCAGGCCAGGACATGCTGGTAAACGCTGTCGACCAACGTCCCATCAAGGTCGAAAAGGAAGACCGGTTCTCTGGGTATCATGGTTTCGTCTTTCTCGTTGTCCTCAACCGGCTCAGGGCATCACGCCAAGATCCGCACGATATCTGGGGACTCTCATGCACGCCGGACAAGACGCGATCATCTCGCGCATCCGGCCGGCAGGCTCGCTGGCGATCAGCCGCCGCGCGCCATCGGAGGCCGCAGCCCGTCGACGAAGATATCGATGATACGGAGCACCTGGACTTTCCAGCCCGGATCGGGCTGGCGCGCGTAACACAGAGCGAACACCGTCGACATGATCTCCTGCGTGGTGACATCCGCCCGCACCGAGCCGTCCGCCTGGGCCCGCGCCACGAGGCGCTCCATCGCGACGATCAGCGGCGCGGACACCTCGGAATACCGTGCCCTCGCCTCCTCCGTCATCGCCATCGACAACGCGCCGATCAGGCCTCGCTTGGTCTCGACCAGCCCGACCATTCCGTGAATCCACGCCCGCAGCGCCTCCAGCCCGTCGCCGGCTGATTCCAGTTCGGTGGCCGTCTCCGTCGCCTGTGCAACCTCGCTGGCGTAGACCGCCAGGAACAGCGACTCGCGCGTCGCGAAATGGCGGTAGAGCGTGCCGATGCCGAGGCCCGCACGCCGCGCGACCGCTTCAAGGCTCGCCTCCGGACCGCCCTGCCCCAGTATCTCCTTTGCCGCCGCGACGAGTCGCTCGCGGTTGCGCTGCGCATCCGATCTTGGCTTGCGACCGGCGATCTGCATCGTGCCGAACTCTCCCATTGCTAAACGGAGGCATGCTCCGTATATTGTCGAAAGCGGCCGACGGATCCGGCTTCGCCGCTCAACGCACCTTTCGGGCACCTTTGCACCGCGCCAGCGCGCCCGTCGATCCATAAACATCCCGAATGATCGGAGACTCCATGCTCCACCCGATACACCTCACGCTCAACGGCATCTGCCGCGACCTGACGCTCGATGACCCGCGCATCACGCTGCTCGACCTCCTGCGCGAGCGGATGGCGCTCCCCGGCACCAAGAAGGGATGTGACCGCGGCCAGTGCGGCGCCTGCACCGTGCTGGTCGATGGGCGGCGGATCAATTCCTGCCTCGTGCTGGCCGTCACGCTCGATGGCGCCGAGATCACGACCATCGAGGGTCTCACGGAAGGCGGCCGCCTTCATCCGGTGCAGGCGGCGTTCATCGAGCATGACGGGTTCCAGTGCGGCTATTGCACGCCAGGGCAGATCATGAGCGCGCTCGGCCTGATCACCGAGGGTCATGCCGGCGACGACCCGGAGCGCATCCGCGAGGGAATGAGCGGCAATCTATGCCGCTGCGGCGCTTATCACGGCATCACCGAGGCCGTGCAGGACGCCGCGAGACGCATGGCGGATACCAGCGCAGGAGACGCCGCATGACCCCTTTCGCCTATCTCCGCCCCGCCACGCTCGATGAAGCCCTCGGCGCCTGGGAACCGGGCGCGGCGTATCTCGCCGGCGGGACCAACCTGGTCGATCTGATGAAGACCGGCGCGCTGCGGCCGGGCAAGCTGATCGACCTCGCCCGCCTGCCCGACCTCGACGCGATCGAGACGCTGGAGGACGGCAGTGTCCGGGTCGGCGCGCTGGTGCGGAATGCCGATCTCGCCCATGACATTACCTTCGCCGCGCAGTTCCCGATGGTCGCCGAGGCGCTGCTCTCGGGAGCTTCGGGCCAGTTGCGCAACGCCGCGACCGTGGGCGGCAACCTGCTGCAGCACCCGCGCTGCGCCTATTTCCAGGACCCGCTGAGTGCCTGCAACCGCCGTGCGCCCGGCAGCGGATGCGATGCGCGGGACGGCGACAACGCCGCCCTCGCGGTCATGGGCTGGAGCGAAGCCTGCATCGCCACCAGCGCGTCGGATTTCTGCGTTCCCCTTGCCGCGCTCGATGCCGTGGTCGAAACCACCGGCCCGGCGGGAGCGCGCGAGATCCCCTTCGCCGAGCTTCATCGGCTGCCGGGCGATTCCCCCGAACGCGCGACCGCGCTTGGGCCGGGTGAACTCATCGTCGCCCTGCGCCTGCCCGCCGCCGCGTCCGCCTTCCGCGCCCATGCGCGCTATCTCAAGCTGCGCGAGCGCACCTCGTTCGCCTTCGCGCTGGTCTCGGCCGCCGCGGCGCTGCGTCTTGATCGCGGCCGGATCGCCGAGGCCAGGCTCGCGCTCGGTGCTGTCGCCGCGAAACCCTGGCGCAGCCGCGAGGCGGAGGCGATGCTGGCCGGCGCCGCCCCGGCGCCCGAACTCTTCGCCCGCGCCGCCGCCGTGGCGCTTTCCGGCGCCACCCCGTCGGGGGCGAATGCCCACAAGATCGAACTCGCCCGTCGCACCGCGGCCCGGGCTCTGGCGCTCGCCGCCGCGGGCACGCCCGCCCGGATGCCGGCGCTGCCTGCCTCGCCCTTCGGAGACCTCGCTCATGTCTGAGACTTCCATCCGCTTCGGCTCGAACGCCGGCCAGTCCGTCACCCGCCGCGACGGCATCGCCAAGGTCACCGGCGCCGCCACTTTCGCTGCCGACAATCACCCGGACGGCCTGCTCCACGCCGTCTATGTGCCGGCCACCATCGCGCGCGGGCGCGTCATCCGCCTCGACACCGGGGCGGCCAGGGCCCATCCCGGCGTGGTCGAGGTGTTCACGCCGGAAAACCGCCCGGCGCTGGCCGGCGATCCGGACGCGAAACCCTTCCTGTTCGCCTTCCGCACCGAGGTGCTGCAAAGCGCCGAGATCCGCTATGCCAACCAGCCGATCGCACTGGTCGTGGCGGAGACGGTCGAGGCCGCCACCGAAGCCGCCCGTCTCGTGGTGCCGCACTACGAAGCCCTGCCGCCGCGCCTCGGGCTTGACGGCGATGCCCCGTACAAGCCGGAGTCCGGCAATTTCGGTAGGCCGGCGGAAACCGTTTTCGGCGATGTCGCCGCAGGCCACGCGGCAGCCCGCCACGCGGTCGACCTGACCTATGAAACTCCGGCGCAATACCATAACGCCATGGAGACCCACGCCATCGTCGCCACCTGGGACGGCGACCAACTGGCGCTGGACGTGCCGAGCCAGGCCATCGTGATGTCGCGCGGGGCCTATGGCTACTATTTCGGCATCCCTGCGGAAAACGTGACGATTCGCAGCCCCTATCTGGGCGGCGGCTTCGGCTCGAAAGCGGTGATCAACGGGCCGGCGTTACTCGCCATCCTGGCGGCGCGCGCGCTTCGCCGGCCCGTCAAGCTGATGCTGCGGCGTGAGCAGATGTTCGGCCCGGTCGGCCATCGCGGCGCCACGCGCCAGCGCCTGCGCATCGGCACCGACGATGACGGCCGCATGACCGCGCTCGACCACGAATCGCTCGCCGTCACCTCCACCTTCGACGATTTCATCGAAGGTGCGGCGGACGCGTCCCTGGGGCTCTATGCCACGGAGGCCCTGCGCTCGACGCAATACGCCGTGCGCGCCGATATCGGCACACCGGGGCCGATGCGCGCCCCCGGCATCGCATCCGGTTCGGCGGCGCTCGAATGCGCGCTGGACGAGATGGCCGAGGCGGTGGGACTCGACCCGCTGGAATTCAGGCTGCGCAACTATGCCGACGCCGAGCCGGGCACCGGCCGGCCCTATTCCTCGAAGGCTCTGCGCGAATGCTACCGGCAGGGCGCCGAGCGATTCGGCTGGGCCGGCCGGCCGCTCGCGCCGCGCCAGATGACCGACGATCGCGGCCTGCTCGTCGGCTGGGGCATGGGCACCGCGCTGTTCCACGCGCCGATGTTCGCGGCGGAGGCACGCGCCACGCTGCGCCCCGATGGTACCGGCCTTGTCGAGACGGCGGCGGCCGACATGGGCCAGGGCGCCTGGACCGCGCTCGCGCAGATCGCCGCCGACGGCCTCGGCCTGCCACTCGAAAAGATCGAGTTTCGCGCGGGCGCTTCCGACCTTCCCGATGGCGGCATCGCCGGCGGCTCGGGGCACACGGCCACCGCGGGCGGCGCGCTTCATGCCGCTGGCAGCGATGCCGTCCGCCGGCTCGGAGAGATCGCCGTGGCCGATCCCGCCTCGCCGCTTTTCGGCGCCAATGCCGGCGTCGTCGCGCGCGACGGCCGGCTCTTCGCCCGCGACGATGACAGCCGCAGCGAAAGCTATGTCGAGATCATTGCCCGCGCCGGCGGCGCGGCAGTCCAGGGCGCCGGCAGCGCCGCCCGCCCGCCCGAGGCCGCGGAACGCCATGCGATGTATTCGCACGGCGCGGTCTTCGCCGAGGTGAAGATCGATCCCGCGCTCTTCCAGATCCGCGTCACCCGACTCGTGGGCGCCTTCGCCGCGGGCCGCATCATCAACCCACGCCTCGCGACGAGCCAGTTGATGGGCGGAATGATCTGGGGCCTGTCCTTCGCGCTGCATGAAGAGGCTCGCCACGACCGCCGCACCGGCCGGATCGTGAATGCGGACTTCGCGGGCTACCACATCCCGGTCAACGCCGACGTGGCGGGCCTCGACGTGATCACCGTCCACGAAGACGATCCGCATGTGAATCCGCTCGGCATCAAGGGCGTCGGCGAAATCGGGATCACCGGCACCGTCGGCGCCATCGGCAACGCGATCTGGCACGCCACCGGCACGCGCGTGCGGCGCTTCCCGATCCGGATCGCGGATCTGCTGGCGGGCTCGCAATCGATGTAGTGGTCGCGCCTCCGGCCATTAATTTGACATTTTGGCGCATATAGATCCCGCCAAGTTTATTGGCTAAGGGATCGAAGCATGAAAACAGCACTCGTCACCGGGATCACCGGCCAGGACGGCGCCTATCTCTCCCAGTTGCTCCTGGGCAAGGGATACAAGGTATTCGGTGTGATACGGCGCTCTTCGCATCGCGGCGTCGAAGACCATCGCCTGCGCTGGCTCGGCATCGCCGACAAGGTCACCCTGCTTGACGGCGATCTCGCTGATCTTTCCAGTCTCGTGCGCATCGTCAAGGAAGTCCGGCCCGACGAGGTCTACAATCTTGCCGCCCAGTCGTTCGTCGCCTCGTCCTGGCGGCAGCCGATTCTGACCGCCAACATCACCGCCGTCGGCGTCACCAACATCCTCGAGGCAATCCGCGCCGAACAGCCGGAGGCCCGCTTCTACCAGGCATCCTCCTCGGAAATGTATGGCCTGATCCAGGAGCCGATGCAGAGCGAGTCGACCCCCTTTTATCCCCGCTCGCCCTACGCCGTTGCTAAACTCTACGGCCACTGGATCACGGTGAACTACCGCGAGAGCTTCGGCATGCATGCCTCTTCGGGCATCCTGTTCAACCACGAAAGCCCGCTTCGCGGCGTCGAGTTCGTCACCCGCAAGGTGACCGACGGCGTCGCCCGGATCAAGCTCGGCCTCGCCGGCGAACTGCGTCTTGGCAATGTCGACGCGAAGCGCGACTGGGGCCACGCACGGGATTACGTGAAGGCGATGTGGCTGATGCTCCAGCAGGACAAGCCGGATGACTACGTCGTGGCCACCGGCCGCACTACCACGGTGCGGGACATGTGTCGTATCGCCTTCGACCATGCCGGCCTCGACATGGAGCGCCACCTCGTCATCGATCCCGCCTTCTACCGCCCCGCCGAGGTCGACGTGCTGCTGGGCAATCCCGCGAAGGCGGAGCAGAAACTCGGCTGGCGGCCGGAAACCACGCTCGAGCAGATGATCATCGAAATGGTCGACGCCGATCTCGAACGCCTGCGCCGCACCACGCCGGGCTGACCTCGCAGATTGCCGCCGCCATGCGAACGTTCCGCGCCGGCGGCGGACTGGCCACCGTCTCCAACTTCCACTAGCGTGCGCCGACTACGACTATACGATGGAGACGTCCGGCCCATGGGACAATTGAGACGGATACTTGTCACCGGCGCCGGCGGCTTCGTAGGGCGGCACCTGATGCCAGAACTTGGCCGCCGATTTCCGTGGGCCGAACTGGTCAGCTTCCGCGCCGATATCACCGACCCCGCCGCCACCGAGACCTCGGTGCGCGACGTCCGGCCGGATGCCTGCGTCCATCTCGCGGGCATCGCCGCCATTCCCGAGGCACGGGAACACCCACGCCGTGCCTTCGCGGTGAACCTCGACGGCACGCTGAATCTTGCCCGTGCCCTGCTTGCCCATGCGCCTGGCTGCCAACTGATCCATGCCGGAAGTGCCGATTGCTACGGAGCCAGCTTCCGCTCAGGCCAACCGCTGGACGAATCGGCCCCGCTGGCGCCGCTCAACACCTATGCGGCAAGCAAGGCCGCAGCGGATCTTACCCTCGGCGCCATGGCTGCGGAATCCGGACTGCGCGTGCTGCGCTTCCGTCCTTTCAACCATGTGGGCCCGGGGCAGAGCGAAGCCTTCGCTCTTGGCTCCTTTGCTGCCCAACTCCGCCGGATTGCCCGCGGCGATGCAGCACCGGTGCTGCATGTCGGCAACCTCGATGCCGAGCGCGACTTTCTTCACGTGAACGACGTGGTCCGTGCGTATGCGCTGGCGCTGGGACGCTCCGACGACCTACCGAACGGCACGATCTTCAACATTGCCTCCGGCATTCCGCGCCGGATGCGCGACATGGTCGAGGCGATGATCGTCTCTCTCGGTATCCATGTCTCGGTCGAGATCGATCCGACCCGCCTTCGGCCAAGCGATATTCCGCGCGCGGTCGGCGATGCTTCCCGCGCCGAAAACCTGCTTGGCTGGCACCCGGACCACGGGATCGAGGAGATCGTGCGCTCGGTCCTCTAAACGCCGCATCTGCGCCCCGAGGCGAAACCAGCCCTGAAGACACGACCGGCAGCCCGGCCGGAAACCGGCGGCAGATCCAGCCGATGCGCCAGACTGCCGCCGCGGGTCAGACGCGTGTCTTGAGCGTCGGCGACGACTTGAAACGCACGGTCTTTCCG
This sequence comes from Acidiphilium sp. PM, assembly GCF_000219295.1. NCBI lineage: Bacteria > Pseudomonadati > Pseudomonadota > Alphaproteobacteria > Acetobacterales > Acidocellaceae > Acidiphilium > Acidiphilium sp. PM. The sequence continues at coordinate 34,286 of NZ_AFPR01000092.1, read as the reverse complement.
GCCTTGACCTTGATGGGCTCGCCGCTGCGCGGATTGACGCCCTTGCGCGCCTTCGTCTTGCGCACCGTGAACGTGCCAAAGCTCGGCAGCGTGAATTTGCCCTTCTTCTTCAGTTCCTTGACGATCGCCTCGATAACGTCCGTAGCCGCCCGGTTCGCGGCGACGCCGGTAATCCCGGTCGAATTCTGAATCACATCCGTTATGAACGCTTTCGACATGGCGACGCCTTTCAATGATTGCAGGAGAATCCTAGCACTGTTCACTGCTCAAACAAAGACGCAAAACGGGGGCCGATGAAACGAAAAACGCCTGGTGTAATTCCGATTTTTACCCCGGCGGTGCGGTGCCATCAGGCGCGGCGCAGTCGGCGCATGAGGGTGCGCAGCAATCCGGTCTTCCACGTATCCAGCATCACCGCGAGCAGGATGACGATGCCGATCACGAGCGGTTGCCAATAGGTATTGAGATCGAGCACATCCATGCCTTCCGTCAGCGTGCCGATCACGATCGCTCCGAGCAGGGCACCGGCAACACTGCCGGATCCGCCGAACAAACTCACCCCGCCCACGACCGCCGATGCGATTCCATCGAACAACGACGCGCCGGAACCGGCTGTCGGATAACCGGACGCAAGGCGCGCGGCGAGGATCACCCCGGCAAGCCCTGCAATCGTTCCCGAAAGCGTAAAGCAGAGGATCTCGATCCGCGCGATGTTCACGCCAGCCAGCCAGGCGGAATGGCGATTGCCGCCGACGGCGTAGACCTTGACGCCGAACGCGGTGCGGCTAAGCACCACATGCGCGGCCGCGGCGACCACCAGCATCACGAGAACGCCGATCGGAATGATCTTCAGCACGTATCCCTGTCCAAGGGCGTTGAACGTGTTGCTGAAAATCGGAATCGGATTCGCCTGCGTCACGATCAGCGGGATCGATGCGGCGACGCCCAGGGTCGCGAACGTCGTGATGAAGGCGGGAACATTGATATAATGTGTGATCGAACCATTGATGAAGCCGATCAGCGCCCCGGCCAGGATGCCGCCGAGGATCGCTCCAGGCCAGCCGAGCGGCGTATGGTTGATGACCACGGCGGCCGTTACACCTGACAGCGCCTGGATCGCGCCCACCGAAAGGTCGATGCCGCCGATCAGCAGCACGAAGGTCTCGCTGACCGCCAGCAACCCGATGGTGATTGTGTTGACCAGCAGGGTCGAGATATTGCCGATGGTCAGGAAGTTTCCGGTCAGCACCTCCATCCCGGCCATGATCAGCGCGAGAATGACGAAAATTCCCGTCTCCGGCGGCAGGCGAAGGCCCTTCCGTTGCGGGCTGGCTGTCGTGCTGGTGTCCTGTTTTGCCATGAAGATCGCCCCGGTTGCGGATATGTCAGAGGGATTGTGCGAGAATCGAACGTGCCTCGGCCTCGGCGCGCGGAATCCCTGTGCCCTCGCAGATGCCGTGCCGAAATACATAGATCACGTCTGAAACTTCGAGAATCTCCTCGATCTCCGAGGAGCACACGAGCAGCGTATCGCCCGCCGCGGCCAACTCGCGGATCAGGGCATGGATCTCGGCTTTGGCACCGATATCGACACCTTTTGTCGGCTCGGCGAGCAGCAGGATGCGGCTCCGCGCCGTCACCCATTTCGCGAAGATGACCTTCTGCTGGTTGCCGCCGGACAGGCGCCGCACGCTGGTTCCAAGCGGCGAGCGTATGGCCAGGCGGGCCGCCATGGTGCGCGCCTGCTCCGCCACTGCCGCATCGTCGAACCAGATCCCGCGCGAGAACCGGTCGATGCTGGCGAGCACGATGTTCTTGCCGATGGTCATGTCGGGAATGAAGCCGTTGGCCTTGCGGTCGTCCGTCAGGAACCCGAAGCCTTTTGCCAGCGCGGCGCGCGGCGTTGTCGGCACATACGGCTCACCGGCCAGGCGGATCTCGCCACCCTGCATCGGCCGAACGCCGAACAGCACCTCCAGCAGTTCAACCTGCCCGGCTCCGGCCACGCCGTACAGCCCGACCACTCTTCCAGCATTGATCTCCAGACTCGCCGAGCGGCAATTGCCGCTCGAGAGGGTCTTTATATCGAGCAATGTGGTGCCGCCGAACGCGGTCCGCGGCGAGACCTCGGCGAGCGGCGTGGCATCGCGCCGATGGCCGGTGATGTAATAGGCAAGATCCGCCTCAGAAAGATCGGCGCGCTCCGCATCCAGCACGACATCGCCATCCTTCATCACCACCACATGATCGGCAACCGCCAGCGCCTCGCCGAGCTTGTGCGTGACAATGGCGATCGAGGTGCCGCCCGCCGCCAGCCGGCGGACCGTATCGAGCAGCCGGGTGATCTCGCTCGCGTTCAGTGCCGACGTCGGCTCGTCGAGCAGCAGGAACCGGCCGCCCTTGTCGAGCGCGATGATGATCTCCAGCATCTGCCGGTCAGCCGGCGACAGCGCTCCCGCAGCCATGTCCGGATCAGCGGCGAGGCCGTAAGTCGCCAGGGCCCTCCTGACATGTTCGTTCATCGCGGTGCGGTCGGTGAATGGCCCGCGCCGCTTCTCCCGGTTGAGGAAGAAATTCTGCGTCACCGTCAGTTTCTCGATGATGCGCAGTTCCTGCCAGACCACGGCAATGCCGTGCGCTTCGGCGATGCGCGGCGTCGTCAGCGTCACGGCCTCGCCATCGAGCAGGATATGGCCGCCGGATGGCTGCTCCGCCCCACCCAGGATCTTCAGCGCCGTCGACTTGCCCGCGCCATTATGCCCAAGCAGCGCCGTCACTTCCCCAGCGCGGAGCGAGAAACTCACTCCGCGCACCACGGGTGCGGAATCGTATCGCTTGACGATTCCCGAAAGGGCCAGGCTGCCAGCCTGGCCGGTGGACACCGTCGTCACGGATAGGCGATTTTCATCATCTCGTGGCAGTTAGCCTTACTGACGGTATAGGTCTTGGTGAGAACCAGTTTGGGAATATTCTTGTCGCCATCGAGATACTTGATGATATTCGCGACCTCGATCTTCGACTCGACCGCGGGGGACTGCAGCGCGCCAGCCTTGTAGACAGAGTTCTGGCAGATCGCCTGCACGGCCTGCTGGCTGCCTGAGAGACCGATCACCGCAACCTTGCCAACCTTGTTGGCGGCGCGGATCGCATCCATCGCCCCAAGACCACTCGGCGCATTGATATCGAAAATCACATTGACGTCAGGATGCGCCGAAAGCATCGCCGCCGTGGCGGACAAGCCGCCCGGCGTGGTCCCCTTGCCATTCAACCTCGATACGACGTGGATGTTCTTGTCACCATCGATGATTTTCTTGAAACCCTTGTCCCGATCCTGGACCGAGGTTGCAAACGGATAATCAATCCATCCCAGCTTCACCGGCGCCCCGTGCAGAGCCGACTTGTCATAGGCGATGACTTCCTTCGCGGCATTCTCGCCAAGCTGGACATTGTTCGACTGGACGAATTCGACGATATGCCCGCCCGCGCGCTTCAGGGTTTTCATGTCGACATTGGTATCGATCGTGAAGACCGGGATATGCGCGTGATTGGCTGCCAGCACGGCGGAGGAGGCCGCCGCCGCATCGGCGGGAGCGAACATGATCGCGTTGACATGCCGCTGGATGAACGCCTCGACCTGGTTGAGCTGCTGCGCCTCGCTCATGTTGCCGCCATAATAGATCAGCTTCGCGCAATCCGCGGCCGCATCCTTGGCGGCGGTTTTCGCCATGGTCTCGAAATACGGATTGGTCAGCGTCATCAACGACATGCCGATCACGTATTTCGGCTTCGCGCAGGTCTGCGCCGCCTCGGCGTGCGGGCCGGCCAGGCCGATCGTTCCGGCGATTGCCATGCCCACTATCGAAAGCCGCTTTGCCAGCTTCATTCCCGTTCCCTCCTGTTTTTGAACAATTCTACTTTTCGGACAAATTTGGCTCATAGATTTGCCCAGAGACCAAAAATTAGATGAACGAAAGCGCTTGCGCAAGCGCTTTCGCTCCCTGTAGTGTTTGTAGGCAGGTCAGGAGAAGATCGACTCGCGGGCCGGCATCGTGCCGTTGCGCATCATCCCCCCGCGTCCGCCAGGGCTCGCCGCATACACGCGATCGTTTTGGATTTCGGTGCCGCACGGAGCAGGCCGCATGAGTTGACAGCAAACGCCTCCACGCATGACCTCCGGCGCAGTCTCGTGCGCCGCAGCGCGAGACAGGCAAGCATTGGAAATATCGAGCAGTTGCGAGAATGAGATCTTTCGCCTCCCCCCTCTCACTTGGCATCGACCTCGGGACATCAGGCGTCAAGGCGGTCCTGCTGACCTCATCCGGAGCGGTCATCGGCACCATGTCGGCTGCCGTGCCGACATCGCATCCGCACCCCGGCTGGGCCGAGCAGGATCCCGAGGATTGGTGGATCGCCTGCATAACGGCCCTGCGCGAACTTCGCCGGCAGTATCCCGAAGCTTATGAGGCGGTCAGATCGATCGGGCTGTCCGGACAGATGCATGGAGCGGTCCTTCTGGATCGGCATAACCGAAGCATCCGCCCCGTGATCTTGTGGAACGATGCGCGCTCCACTGCCGAAGCGGCGTTCCTGGCGGAAAATCATCCCTCGTTCATCGAGGCGACCGGCAGCCTTCCGATGGCCGGCCTCACGGCACCCAAGCTGCTTTGGCTGCATGGCCACGAAATCGAATCATTCCGGAAGATCGACTGCCTCCTGTCGCCCAAGGACTATCTCCGGCTCCGGCTGACCGGCGAGCGCGTCACCGATATGTCCGATGCCGCCGGCACGCTCTTTCTTGATGTGCATCGCCGCTCATGGTTCGAGCCGATGATCGCCGCGACCCATCTCGAACCTCGGCAATTTCCCAGCCTGTGCGAGGGAACATCCGCCACCGGCACCCTGACCCGAAGCGCCGCCAGCGAGCTTGGCCTCGACAGCAAGGTCGTGGTCGCAGGCGGCGGCGCCGACAATCCGGCCTCCGCGGTCGGGATCGGCGCGTCACACCCGGGCGATTCGTTTGTCACCCTGGGAACCAGTGCCGCCGTCGTGTCGATCACCGATCGCCCCCTGGCGCGCATTGCCGGCGGCGTTCACGGCTTCTGCCACGCGCTGCCAGAGAGATGGTACGCGATGGGGGCCATCCTGTGCGGCGCAAATTCGCTGCGTTGGGTATCGAAACTGCTGTCGATGCCGAGCGAACAGGCTTTGCTTGATCGGCTTGCCGCCGAACTGCCACTCGAACGGCCGGTTCCGCCGACAACCCCGCTGTTTCTGCCCTATCTATCCGGCGAGCGTACCCCGCACAACGATCCGAACGTGCGCGGCGGCTTCATGAATGTCGGCATCGAGACCGCGGCGCCGTCATTCGGCTACGCCGTTCTCGAAGGAGTCGCCTTCGCCCTGCGGGATGCCATGGGTTCGGTGGAGGAGTCAGGTTCGGATATTCGTCATTGTTCTCTGGTCGGCGGCGGAGCGAAAAGCGATTACTGGGGACAGTTGCTGGCGAACGTGCTGGGACGCGAACTCCATACGCTGGAAGGCAGCGAACTCGGCGCGGGGATCGGCGCGGCGAAACTCGGTTTCGCCGCGCTCGGAATCGACGAGCCGGTGAACATGTCACTGCCCGTCAGAAAGACCTTCGAGCCGCAAGCGGACCGTCGCGAGGATCTGGACGACCGATATCAGAAATTCCGAACCCTTTACCCTGCGGCGAGTTCGCTCTGCACCTGAAGGAGGGGCCATTTCGTGACTCGCCGCATCATGATCGGACAGTATGGGAACGTCGCCCCGCTCCCATCTCCTCGGTCGGCTGCTTACCGACATCACCGGTCGCCGGATCTGTAAGGGGTCGAGCAATTGGCCACCATGGAAGATGTTGCCCACAAGGCAGGCGTTTCGGTATCAACCGTTTCGCATGTCATCAACGGCACCAGAAAAGTCCGTCCCGCGACGGTCGAAGCTGTAAGGGATGCCATCAGGAAGACCGGCTACGTTCCGAACTCGCTGGCGCAGGCCCTGGCGGGAGCGTCGACGAAAACGATCGGTGTGGCGATCTCTGCCCTGACAAATCATTATTTTGCGGAAACGGTCCGTGTGATCGAATCCGAATGCGCAAGGCGGGGCCTGATGATATTCCTGGCCGACACGCATGACGATCCGGACCAGGAACTGCGGGTCATCAAGGCGTTGCACCAGCGCCGGGTGGACGGCATCATTCTCGCGCCGACCGCGGGAACCGACCGACGGGCGCTCGACTACCTGAAGGGCAAGGGCATACCGTCGGTGCTGGTCGATCGTATCGTTCGAGGCGAGTTCGACCAGGTCGGCGTCGAGAACACCGTCGCGTGCCGCGAGCTCATCTCGCATCTGATCGGCCACGGCCATCGCCGCATCGGCTTCGTGGCGGGAGCTCCAGGAATTTCAACATCGATCGAGCGGCTCGAAGGATATCGCGACGCCCTGCATCAGGCCAGCATCCCGTTCGATCCCGCCCTGGTGTGTTGCGGAGAATCGGCAAACGAACCGGCACGCCGCGCCGTTCGCGAACTGCTCCGGCTCGACCCACGGCCGACCGCGATCGTGGCCTCCAACAACCTGATGATGATCGGCGCCATGCACGCCTTGCGCGATGCCGGCATAGAGGTGCCTGCGGGAATGGCTCTGGTCGGGTTCGATGATTTCGACTGGGCCGAACTCTTCAACCCCCGGCTCACAGTGCTCGCACAGCCACTCGAGGACATCGCCATGAAGGCGGTGGAACTGCTGACGAGACGCATCGCGCGGCCCGATGATCAATTCGAAATCGTGCGTCTCACGCCGGAATTGAGGATCCGGAACTCCTGCGGCTGCCAGGATCAGCGCTGACACCGCCGGGGCCCGGCCAAAGCCTGGCCACGGCGGTGTCACAAGAACGCATCCGAGGTCAGCGCACCTGACGCTCGACGGGCAGCGCGGCGTTGCGCGACCATTGCGACATCGAGCCCGTGTAGAGCTTCGCCTGCTTGTTGCCGAGCAACTCATAGCTGGCAAACCAGCCGAGCGCCGCCCAGTGCGCGGTATTGCAGAAATTGATCTGCCGGCCCGCCATCGGCACCCCTGCCGCCTTGTAGAGCCCGGCAAGATCCGCCGGCGTGCGGAACACGCCGCCATCGTTCACCGTCAGCCAGCTTTCGGGAAGGTTGCGCGCTCCGGGAATCGTGCCCGGACGCGTATCCACCGGCGCGAGGTTCACGCCGAGATATTGCGCCGACGGCCGGTCGTCGACCAGCGGAACGTGCGCCTTCATCGCCCGCTCCACCTCGGCCTCCGTCGCCAGCAGGCGCGGCCTGACATGGGCCACGAAGCGTGTCGCCACCGGCTTGACGAAGCCCGCCTGCACCGGATGGGCCGGCGTGCTGCCCCGCCCGACATATCCGGCATAGCCGCCGTTCAGGATGGAGACATTGTTGTCGCCCAGATACTTGAAGGTCCAGAACACACGCGCGGCGCTCGCCATGTCGGTGGCGCTCGTCCCGGCCGTGTAGATGACCACGCGCGTGCGGTTGCCGATACCGAGGCCGCCGATCAGGGTCTCCAGCTCCGCGACGGGCGGCACCATACCCGGCGCGCCGTCGACATCCTTCCGCCATAGGCCGTTCTGCGCATAATTGCTGTAGACCGCGCACGGCACATGCCCGTGCATATAGGTCTGCACGTTGCCGCCGCCGATCGGATTGCGGACGTCGAGCATGACGACGCCTGGCTTGCACGCATGGGCCGCGACCCAATCCGCGCTCACCAGCGGCGGCACCGGCTTCGCGGCGAAGGCCGTGCCGCCGAGAACGGCCGCGGCAAGACCGAATGCCGGAATGACTGACAGTTTCATGATGATCTCCCTGATCCCTGGCGAGGCGCCGGCCTGCGCCGGCCGCCCGCATGTCCATTCAGTCCGGCAGTCCGAACCGTCTTCTGAGCGCGATGCCCACGGGCGTGCCGAGCAGCGCGAAAACCAGCCACTCCCAGCCGTGCAGGCTGGTCGAGGCGATGCCGCTGAACAGGCTGCCGATATTGCAGCCGAAGGCGAGCCGCGCGCCATAACCCATGGCAAGACCGCCCAGCGCCGCGGAAAGCAACGGCAGCGGCTCGAATTTCGCGGTCAGGCTGAACCGTCCGCCGATCGCGCTTGCAAGCAGCGCACCGAGAACGATGCTGATATTCATCACCGACGTCTCGTCGGCCAGAATGCCGTGGGAAAGCGCCGCGTGCGGGAACGGCCAGCTCCAGAAGCCGTGCGCGGGCGGCACCCAGCCGAGCAGGCTCGCCCCCTTCGCGCCCCAGAGCGTGAACCCCCAGACGATCGACCAGGGATGCCCGGCGATCAGGAGGGTCAACCAGTTCAGCCCGGCCAGCATCAGCGCGGCGAAAGGGAGCGGCCAGGGGCCACGGAACCAGGCACTCCCCTTCGGCAGCCAGGCGCGCATCATCGGCGAGGCCGGCGGCGCGAACCGCCGCAGTATCAGCGCAAGGCCGCCGAGCGCAACGATCTGCAGGGCCGCGCCCGGGCCCCAGCCGATCATGCCACCGAACGAGACCGCGCCAAGCGAAGGCAGGGAAAGCCACCAGGGCAGCTGGAATGTTGCGATGAAGGCTCCCGCGCAAAAGAACAGCAACGCGAGCAACGTGCGCAGATTGCCGCCGCCCGACGCATACAGGCAGCCCGAGGCACAGGCGCCGGACATCTGCATCCCCACCCCGAACAAAAACGAACCGACCGCGACCGGCACGCCCGCTGGCGCGATCGCACCGGCCACGCCGTGGCCGAACACCGCTCCCCGCGCCAGAATGGGGGCGAACAGCACCGTCGCCGCCGCGAGCATGAGAAGATTGGCCATCGCTCCGCTGCCGTCACGGCGCAGGACCAGCGCGCGCCAGCCATAGGCGAAACCGTAGCCGCCGTGGGCCAGCGTCATGCCCATTGCCGCACCGATCAGAACCAGCGCCGGCAGCCTGCCGCCGGTAGCCGGCATGGTCATCGCGAGAAGCCCGACGATGACGACGCTCGCTGCGGCCAGCAGAGCTCGCGGCGGACGCGGCCCGGTCGCGGCAATCTGGCTCATGCCCCACCCCGTGTGACAACCGCCGGCGAGGCGCCATTCCCGGCATTGCGGCCAGCAGCGATCGCGCCGGCCATTCCGAAACCGCCCGCCTTCATCCTTCCTCCTTCGAGGTCCATCTTGCCCGGATTGCGCGCCGGACTCGCCGGCCGCGTGATCGTTCGAATTGAAACTTTCGAGACGATTTTTGTGACCTACCAAAGGCCGGTCAATAGTTCCGGAAAAATGAAAATGGGGATGTCGGCAAGGCCTCCTTGGGCAGAACGATTGTCCTGCAAAACACGGTAGCGGAAATGAATGTTTTCTATGCCGCGGCGAGACGCCGCAGGGCGGCGGCGAGGGAAACCCGCGTCTGGCTCGGTATCCGTAGCCTGCGGTCCTCGAACCGCCGGTCGCCAGGGCCGATCCCCGATCCCATCCGCGCATCCCGGGCGTACAGCAGCGCGACGATGTCCGGTGCAAACAGGACAACGAGATTTTCCAGCCAGCACGCCACATCGCCGGGCGACGCCCCCGCCAGGCGCGGCCGCAAGACGCGTCGTCCGATCGCCGCCGCTGGTTGCCAGGCTTCGTCAGTCACCCAGCGATTGGTTGTGAACAGCCGGATCGGCAGGCCCTGCACGTCAACCGAAATGCCGATCAGATGCGTGAAGCCCATCCCGCCCGCCGGCCCCGGCGTGAAGATGTGGAAATGCCCATGCTCGGCGCGCAACCGCTCACGCACCGCATGGGCATGGTAGAAGAACCGCCAGCCTGACACCGGATCCAACGCCTCTGGCTGCGGATATTGCGCCCATTCGGCGAACCCCTCGGCAGTGCCGGGCAACCGCGCGGGCGCGCTGGTTCCGGCCCGCGCCCAGGCGGCGATCTGGGCTGCCGCGGCGTATCCGGCGCGCGCCCGCCGCCGCGGCGAAACGCCTATTTCTGCGGCGCGCAGGGGTTCTGCGGAGCGCAAGGGTTGCCCGAATTCGTCTGCCCGTTCGTCGCGCCGGATTGCGGCGCGCACGGATTCTGCGGTGCGCAGGGATTGGCCGCGGCGAGAACGATCCCGCTCGCCGCCTTCGCCGCCGTCGCATGCGGCAGCGCCGGCGCGAGCGCGGCGGCCAGGGTGAGCATCGACAGGGCACTGTGCTTCGGCTTCATGACGGGTCTCCTCGGTGAATGCGGGCGGGACGGTGCGGTTCGCCCGCGCCGGGCCTCGGTCAACATAGAGTGACAAGCCGCCGTGCCGTCAAGGACGCCATCTGGCCAGTCGCGCGCCCCCATCCGGGCAACGACCCGGTGGCCAGGACGCAGCGCCGCGGCTTTCCGCCAGAACGACCCCCGCCAAGTCACATGCCCTTGCACGCCGGCCGCCCGGTGCGAAACCCTGCCATGCCACATATGGCGAACCGCCCCGTTTCACGCGGCGGGGAGTCAAAGGCGCGTGAGACCGGCAACGATCATCGAACCGTGTCTTGGCACCGGCCGCGGCGCGAGGCAGACCGCCCGCATGAACGCGCAACGCGACAAGAAGCAGCGTGCCGTCTTCACCCGGCGCGCCATGATCATCGGAGGCAGCCAGGTCGCGCTGTTCTCGGCGCTGACCGCGCGACTCTACGAGATGGAGATCGTCGATCACAGCCGCTACAGCCGGCTCGCCCGCAAGAACGCGGTGAGCGAACGGCTGATCGCGCCGGAACGCGGACTGATCACTGACCGCAACGGCGTCATTCTGGCCGGCAATCGCCAGCAATGGCAGGCCCTGTTCCTGATGACGGCGGCGTCTGACCCTGCCGCCACGATCGCGCGCCTGGAACGGATCGTGTCGCTGTCGCCGGCCGATCGCGCCCGGCTTGCGAAGCTCGCCACCGGGCCGATCCATTTCCTGCCGATCCTCGTCAAGAAGGATCTCGGCTGGGACGAGATGGCCAGACTCGAAGTTCACAGGCCATCGCTGCCCGGCCTCATCATCGATCGCGGCTTCCGGCGATTCTACCCGCTCGGCCCGCTTACCGCCCATCCGGTGGGCTACGTCGTCCGCCCGGACAGCGCCGATGCGGGGCGCGAGCCGGTTCTCGCCCTGCCTGGTGTGCGCGTCGGCGGCAGCGGCATCGAAAAATCGGCCAATGCCGCGCTCTTCGGATCGCCCGGCATCGTCGAGGATGAGGTCGACGCCGGCGGGGCCGTCGTTCGCGTCATCACGCGACGCCCGGCGCGCGAGGGGCACGCCGTCGGTCTCACCCTCGATGCCGGATTGCAGCGCACCGCTGCCGGCGCCCTGAACGGGCGGCCCGGCGCCGCGGTGCTGATCGACACCAGCACAGGCGACCTGCTCGCCATGGCCAGCGCGCCCTCGTTCGACCCGACCTGGTTCGACGACGGTGTGCCCGATCATGTCTGGCGGCGCTGGACCTCGAAGGCGGCGCATCATCCGCTTACTGACCGTGCGACCGGCGGACTCTATGCCCCGGGCTCATCCTTCAAGCCGACCGTCGCCCTCGCCGCACTCGAAGCCGGCGCGATCACCGGCGACACAAGGTTCTTCTGTTCCGGACACATGAAGATCGGCAACCGGATCTTCTATTGCTGGCTCCGCTCCGGCCACGGCTCGATGGACGTCGCTTCGGCCCTGCAGCAGAGCTGCGACATTTTTTTCTACCACGTCGCGATGCGCACCGGAATCGACCGGATGGCCGCGATGGCCCGGCATCTCGGCCTGACGGGCCGCGAAGCGCTCGCCCTGCCGAATGTCGCCGAAGGCTTCATCCCGACGCGCCGATGGGCGAAACAGCGGCAAATCGACTGGACCAAGGGCGATACGGCGGTTCAGGGGATCGGTCAGGGCTACACCGTCCTGACGCCGCTCGCACTCGCCGTGATGGCGGCACGCATCGGCACCGGCCGGGCGGTTCGCCCGCGAATCATCCGGACGGTCGGAGCGGTCGAGCGAACCCATCCGGCGGCAACCACGCTCTCCCTTTCGGATCGTCACCTGGCCCTGGTCCGCCAGGGTATGGCGGAGGTGGTCAACACGCCCCTCGGCACCGCCTGGGGCGCCCGCCTCGCGCTCCGGGGTGCCAGGATGGCCGGCAAGACGGGCACGGCCCAGGTCATCGGGGAAAGCGCCGAGATGGAAGCCGAAAACTACAACGATGCCGAACTGCCGTGGCAGGACCGGCCGAATGCGCTGTTCGTGGGCTACGCGCCGCTCGACAGGCCACGTTTCGCTGCGGCCGTGGTGATCGAGCATGGCACGCTTCTCGGCCCCGTGAAGATCGCCCGGGACCTGTTCGCGGCCGCCCTCTCCCGACGCCGTCTCGCCTATGGCGACGAGTCCAGACCTGCGTGATGCGGATCGCTCCGGGCATCGTATCGTCCCGTTGCCGATCATGACATCAGGATCCGCGGCCGCAGGTTCACGCCCGCTGCTTCAAGATACGGTGATACAACACCGGCTCCGGAACCAGTGCGTTTCTGGATTGTCCTTGCAGTATCGGCAATTTTTCCGATCGGCCGGTCGCCGACGGCCTCTTCTGACGATGACGTGTTATTGACACGTCATCGCGACCTCTACCGCAGCGCACAAAATCAGGGCAGTCAATATCGGCGGGTCGGCATTCGCATGGCGGGTCACCGGTTCCGGATCGATCCTGCCGCGCGGGCTCAACCTGGCCGCACCTCGCCTGTCGCCACCGCCTTGCCGAACCCTGCCAGGCTCCAATGGAAAGGCTTACCCGATGTCGGTCACGAACAAGCGGAGATCCCGACAGCCCTCCGCCGCCACCCCGGCTTGCGCCACGGGGTTGCGGAACGTCCTTCTGTTGCAGGGCGGCGGCGCGCTCGGTGCCTACCAAGCCGGCGCCTACGAGGCACTCGCGGAGCACGCCTACGACCCCGACTGGATCATCGGCGTCTCGATCGGCGCGATCAATGCAAGCCTGATCGTCGGCAATCCGCCGGAGCGCCGCCTCGAACGGCTTCGCGAATTCTGGAAGCGCGTCACGACCCCACGGCCTGGTTTCATTCCTCCCGCCCTGTCCCTACACGTCGCCGCCGAGAAGAAGCTCGGCGCGCTCAACGCGGTCCTGTTCGGCCAACCCGGCTTTTTCCGCCCCCGCCATCCGGTCGACTTCATTACGGAAAACCCGCTCAGCTTCTACGATACGGCCCACCTGCGCCAGACTCTCGAAGAACTCGTCGATTTCGACCTGATCAATAGCGGCACCACGCGGCTTGCCGTTGGCGCCGTGCAGATTCGTACAGGCAACATGATCTATTTCGACAATGCCGAGTGCCGGATCACGCCGCAGCACATCATGGCCAGCGGCGCCCTGCCGCCCGGCTTCCCGCCGGTCGAAATCGATGGAGAAGCCTATTGGGACGGCGGGCTCGTCTCGAACACTCCGCTCGAATACATGATGCGCTGCGAACCGCGCGAGAATAGCCTGGTCTTCCAGGTGGACCTGTTTCCGGCCCGTGGGCCGATGCCGAAAACGCTCGATGGCGTCGCCGAACGCGAGAAGGACATCCGCTATTCAAGCCGCACGCGCTATGGCACCGACGCGGAGAAACGCCGCCAGGACCTGCGCCGCCGGGTCTGCGCCTTCCTTGAAAAGCTGCCGCCCGAGTTGCGCGACGATCCGATCGCGAAGCATCTCCAAGAATTTTCCTGCCCGGCACAGATCGATGTCGTACACTTGATCTACCGCCCCGAGCATCCGCAGGGCGCCGACAAGGACGTGCAGTTCGACCGTACCACCGCCACGGAACGATGGCGCCACGGTCACGAAGATGCCTCGCGCGCGCTGGTCGCGGCACCGTGGCGCGAACCACACCCGCACGAACTCGGCATGCGGACCTTCGACATCGCCAAAACCGAATCTTGACGAGGAGCATTGCCACGATGGATGCAGCAACGATCAGGGAAACCGCCTTTGCGATGCCGCTGACGAGCCCGGGCTTTCCGAAAGGACCCTATCGCTTCGTCAATCGCGAATACATGATCATCACCTACCGCACCGATCGCGCGGCGCTCGAGAAGATCGTCCCCGAACCGCTCGAACTCGCCGATGACGTGGTGAAATACGAATTCATCCGCATGCCCGACAGCACCGGCTTCGGCGACTACACGGAGTCTGGCCAGGTGATACCGGTTCGCTACAAGGGCAAACCTGGGGTCTATGTCCATTCGATGTTCCTGAACGACCATCCGCCGATCGCCGGCGGACGGGAGATCTGGGGCTTTCCGAAGAAACTCGCGCGCCCGGTCCTGGAAGTCGAAATCGACACGCTGGTTGGCACGCTCGATTACGGCCGAATCCGGGTGGCCACCGGCACGATGGGCTACAAGCACCATACGCTCGATCACGATCCGGTTCTCTCCTCGATGCATGAGCCGAACTTCCTGCTCAAGATCATCCCGCATGTCGACGGTTCGCCACGCATCTGCGAACTGGTGCGCTATCACATGAGCGACATCGTCCTGAAAGGTGCCTGGACCGGTCCCGCCGCGCTCGCGCTCTATCCGCACGCCCTCGCCCCGGTCGCCGATCTGCCGGTTCGCGAAGTCGTCGCCGCCTCCCACATCCTCGCGGACATGACGCTCGATCTCGGCGAGGTCGTCCACGACTATCTTGCCTGATCGACCCTCCGGATTCCCCTCAAGAGAAAAGGATTTTCCCATGGCCCGTTTCGACGGCAAGGTCGGCATCATCACCGGCGCCGCCAGCGGCATCGGCCGCGCCATCGCTGAACAGTTCGCCAGAGAAGGCGGCCACGCCGTGATCGCCGATCTCGATCTCGACGCCGCACGCAAGACGGCAAGCGCCATCGCGACCTTCGGGCCGGCGCCGCTGGCGGTTTCGATGGACGTCACCGACGAGCAACAGGTGGAGGACGGCGTTGCCGCCGCCGCTGAAAGGTTCGGCCGGATCGATGTGCTGGTGAGCAATGCCGGCATCCAGATCGTCAGGCCGCTTGCCAAGTTTCCCTTTTCCGACTGGAAGAAGCTGCTCTCGATACATCTCGACGGCGCATTCCTGACGACGCGCGCCTGCCTGAAATACATGTATGCGCAGAAAAGCGGCTCGGTCGTCTATATCGGGTCGGTGCATTCAAAGGAGGCGTCGAAGCTGAAAGCGCCCTATGTCACCGCGAAGCATGGGCTGATCGGCCTCTGCAAGGTTCTCGCCAAGGAGGGCGCGGAACATAATGTCCGCGCCAATGTCGTCTGCCCCGGCTTCGTGCGGACGCCGCTGGTCGAAAAGCAGATCCCGGAACAGGCAAAGGAACTCGGCATCAGCGAGGATGACGTCGTGCGCAATGTCATGCTGAAAGACACCGTGGACGGCGAATTCACAACCGTGGAAGACGTCGCCGCCGCGGTGCTCCATTTCGCCGGATTCCCGAGCAATGCCCTGACCGGCCAGTCGATGGTCGTCAGCCATGGCTGGTTCATGCAGTAGCCGCATCCGGTCAACGCGCGGGAGTCCGACCTCCCGCGCTCGGCTCCTTGCCCGTTGCCGATACGGGAAACAGCCGGCGTGACCCGTCGCCGTCATTGCGCTTGCGCGCTGCGGCGCAAGGCCTGCGGCGGCTGGCCGAAGGCGCGCAGGAACGCCCGCCGCATGCGTTCCGGGTCGTGAAACCCGACCATCCCGGCAATCGCCTCGATGGGCATGCTGGAATGTTCGACCCGCTCGCGCGCGGTCTCCAGCCGCAGGCGCTCCACCGCCCTCGCCGGACTCATGCCGACCGACCGGCTGAATGCCCGCGAGAAATGCCGTGGACTCATCGCGGCCCGTTCGGCCAGCACCTCGACGGTCAGACGCGCGTCCAGATGGTCGCGCATCCAGCCGAGCAGCCCGGCGAAGCGTCCGTCTCCTCCACCCATCTCGATCAGCGCCGAAAACTGCGACTGCCCGCCCGGCCGGCGATAATAGACCACCATCTCCTGCGCCACGCGCCGCGCCACCGCCTCGCCCAGGTCCCCGGCGATCAGCGCCAGCGACAGATCGATGCCGGCGGTAATCCCCGCCGAGGTCCATATCGCCCCGTCACGGATGTGAATGGCATCCGGCTCGACCAGGAGGCGCGGAAACAGCCGCGCCAGTTCCTCCGTCCGTCGCCAATGCGTCGTCACCCGCCGCCCGTCCAGAACGCCCGCCGCCGCCAGCAGGAAAGCACCCGAACAGACGCTGCACAGCCGCCTCGCTCCCCGCGCCTGCGCCACGACGAAGGCACGGATCTCGGGACACTCCATTGCCCGCCGGCAGCCTCTGCCGCCCGTCACGATCAGAGTGTCCAGCGCACCGGCCGCACTGGCGGGTTCGCTGCCCAGCACGGCGCCGGACGATGAGCGGACGGGGCCGCCAGATGCGGAGAGGATCGCCAGCCGATACACGTCCGCCTGATGCCGCGCGGCGATCTCGAACGCCGTGATCGGCCCCGAGGCGTCGAGGATCTGGAAGTCCTGATAGATCAGGATGCCGATATGCCGGGCCATGGCCTGAAATGAGGGATCATGGTCATTTCGTCAATCGTGCCGTCATGGGACACTCGGTCGCATCATCGGAGATACCCCATGTCCCCACCGCCATTTCGTATCCTCTTCGCCGTCTATCCGGGCATGACCCAGCTCGATTTCACGGGTCCGCACCAGTTCTTCATCCGCGCGCCGGGATGCGAGGTCATCGTCGCCAGTCGCGATGGCGGCGATGTGCCGAGCGACGGCCTCGTCTTCGCCCGCACCGCCCGCCTTGCGGACGTTCCCGGCTGTGACCTTCTCTGCGTGCCGGGCGGCACAAACGCGCTCGACGCGGCGCTGGACGACGGCTTTATCTCCGAACTCCGCCGACTTGCCGCCGATGCACGCTACATCACCTCGGTCTGCACCGGTTCGCTGATCCTCGGCGCCGCCGGGCTGTTGCGGGGGCGGCGCGCCGCGTGCCACTGGGCGTGGCGAGACCTGCTGAAGCCGTTCGGCGCAATTCCGGATGACGGCCGCGTGGTGCGCGATGGCAACGTCATCACCGGCGGCGGTGTGACCGCGGGAATTGATTTCGCGCTCGTGGTCCTCGCCGAGATTGCCGGTCCGCAGGTGGCGCAAACCCTCCAGCTGGGCTTCGAATACGCTCCCGCCCCACCCTTCGAGGCTGGGCGCCCGGAACACGCGCCGCCTGACATCCTCGCGGTCTGCCGGCAGGGTCTCGCTCGGCTGGCTGCGACCCGCGAGGCCCAAACCCGCGAAGCAGCATCTCGTCTCGCCACGCAACACTGAATCCGCTGAGGGTGTGAAGCTGTCGATCCTGATGACAACACCAGGCTAGCGGTGGCGCGTTGAACCAGGCCGAGAGACCGCGCAGGCAAGCGGCCTCCCGGCGGGGTTCGTGACCGTAGCCGGTCTGGTGCATCAACTGATGGAGACGCGCAACTCTACCGACTGGCCCATCACGTCCTCTCCTTGAGATGAACGGCGACAGCTTCCGATTGAGCCAATACCGGGTTCGCTCCGGCGGGCGGAAAGAAGGCCCCGGATCGCTCCGGGGCACACACAGTTGTCGCGAGTGGGCTTGGCTTGCAGAAAACGCGGTAGTCTCGCGCGAGTTCATCATGCCGCCGCCCGGCTCTGCCGCCAGTGGAGACCGCATGTCCTCCCGGACAGACGTTGCGCAGGCCTATCGGCCTCCGCCCCCACCAGCGCCACCACCGCCGGCACCGCCGCCGCCCGCGCCGCTTCCCGACCCGTGGCCGCCCGCTGCGGGGCCTCGGCCAACGCCGATCTGGTCGTGCGTCATGTCGCGGTCGCGGTCACGGTCGAGATCGCGGTCCTGATCGGGATCCTGCAGTTTGTCCTGATCGCGCAGCCGGTCCTGATCCTGGTCCTGCGCCCGGGCCGTGCGGCTGAGGGCAACCAGGCCGGCAGCCAGGCCAGCCAGCCCGGCGGCGCCGGCGACGACGCGCCGGCGGGACATGATTTCCGATGAGTCGATACGTAAGGCCATTGTCTTGCTCCACGCCAAGAAGGTTGCCGCTTATTGCGTGTGTGGAGGCTAGGCAGACCGCATGTGCCGGGCGTTGCGCTGGATCAAGCAGAGAGTCGGGAGAAAGGACAGGGCGGGGCGGCACGTTCAACCGTTCGTACGATCGCCTTCCAACCGGGATCAGACGGTCTTTCGGCATGGAATAAGGGCCAGGTTGTTTGGGGGATCGGCAACGAATCGGGCTCTTGGGGACGCTGGCTCCACAATGGCCCCCATGGACGATATGGGGGCGGAGCCGGGATGTGGTGATGGCGAGGATTACGAAGATTTGGCGGGCATATTTTGGTCAGCGGAAGTCGATCAGGTCATCCGCAGGATCGTCCGGACAGGCGCAAGGCAGCGCGCGATCACTTTCTCAAACCGATCAGGCAGTATCGGAAATTCTGTATATGGGTGGCAGTTGACAGAGGAGCAGATAGGCAACCTTCCGCGCGTGTCGCGAAGTGCCGCTTGACATCAGGCGGTACGGCCCTGCGGTGCGGGCATATCGTTCGCCGGCGCGTCGTCGGCCTCGACGAGTCTGTCGATTTCGGGGGCAGGCCGCGCCTTCGAGAAGATGAAGCCCTGGAGATCGTCGCAGCCGATCCGCGCGAGGCCCTCGCGCTGTTCCAGTGTCTCGACGCCCTCGGCGGTGACGCGCAGCCCCCGGGCGTGGGCGAGCTCGATGATCGCCCGGACAATGACCTCGTCGCTGTCCTGGTCGCCGAAGCCGTGGATAAAGCTGCGGTCGATCTTGACGCGGTCGACCCGGAGCTGCTGGAGGCGGGCAAGCGAAGAGAAACCGGTGCCGAAGTCGTCGATGGCGATGCGGACCCCCATTGCCCGGAGCGATGCGAGGTTCTCGGCTGCGGTGCCGATCTGGCCGTTGGCGGCGGTTTCGGTGATCTCGATCTCGAGGCGCTGCGGCGGCAGGCCGGTGACGCGCAGGATGGCGGCGACCCGCTCGGCATAGCCGGGATTGGCGAGTTCGGGGCCGGAGGCGTTCACCGCGATGGTGCGGTTCGGCCAGTTGACCGCGGCAGTGCAGGCCTCGCGGAGCACGCGCTCGCCCATCATCTCGATCAGGCCGGCTTCCTCGGCGATGGGGATGAACAGGTCGGGCGAGATCCAGCCGAGCGCGGGGTGGCGCCAGCGCAGCAGCGCCTCGAACCCGGTAATGGTATGGCCGGCGGCGGCGTGAATGGGCTGGTAATATGGCACGATCTCGCCGCTTTCCTGCAGGGCAGCGCGCAGGTCGGCCTCGATTTCGCGGCGAAGGCGGAGCGCGTCGTCCATGACCGGGTCAAAGAACGCAAAGCGGCCGCGCCCGGTGGATTTGGCACTGTAGAGGGCGATGTCGGCCTTGCGGAGCAGGTCAATACGGTCCGTGCCATGATCCGGTGCGAGAGCGACGCCGATGCTCAGCCCGACGAACACACGGTTGCCATCAAGATCGAAGGGGACGCGGACGGACTCGACGATGCGCGCGCAGAGCTTCTCCACATCCTCGCGCCCGGCAACGCCAGCGAGCATGACGGTGAATTCGTCGCCGCCGACGCGGGCGACCATGTCCTCCTCGCGGACCAGGGCGCGGAGGCGCGCGCCAAATTCGCGGATCAGCGTGTCGCCGGCGGGATGGCCCAGCGTGTCGTTCACCTGCTTGAAGCGGTCGAGATCGAGAAAGAGCAGCGCGATCGAGGTCCCGGACAGCGCGGCGAGGGCGGCATCGGCGCTCTCGTTGAAGAAGGTGCGATTGGGCAGGCCCGTCAGCGGATCGTGAAACGCGAGGTGATGGATCCGCACCTCGCTCGCCTGCAGCCGGAGCGAGCGGCTGCGGACGACGGCGAGGAAGCCGGCGACGGTGAGCAGCGCCAGGGCGAGCAGCCCGCCGAGGATCGGCATCGCCCGCGACAGCACCGCCGTGCCGGGGCGGTAGGGGCGCCAGATGAAATAGCCGATCCGCTTGCCGGCATTGTCGTCGACCGGGTAGGCGGCGGCGCCAAGGCCGTGCGCCGGAGTCCAGGCGAAATGCAGGCCATTGAAAAGATAGTCGCGCGTCAGCCGGCGGGCGAAGGAGCCGTCGAGGAAGCGGACGGCGACGTGCAGATATTCAGTGCCGGGCGCCTGCCGGATCTTGCCGGTATCCGAGACGATGGGCTTGACGCTGATGACCGCGGGATGGCCGCTGACAACCGCAAGATCGGCAATGCCGGGCGAGAGGAACTTGCCGCCCTGCCCCGTAGCATGGCCATCGCGCATGTCATGCCGCAGGGCGTGGACGAGCGGCGCGACCTGTCCGCGGATCGCGTCATAGGCGGCGGGGGACGTCATCCTCCCATTGGCGAACGCGTAGATCGGACGGTTTTCGGGGTTCAGCACATAGGCGCCGTCGAACCCGAAGTAACTGTGCATCCAGGTGCCGAGATTGTCGTCGATCCAGTGCGTGTCGTCGGCGCGGACCTTCTCCACCGCAGTGTCCCACACCGTCGAGCTTTCCTGGTCGTGCGCAACCTGCGAGCGCAGCTGCGAGACGACGAGGGCGACCAGCCTTTCCTGCCGCTGGAAGGAGACGCGGTCGGACTGATGGGCCGCCCAGGCGAGGAGCAGGAAGGCAAGCCCGCCGGCCGCCAGGGTCAGCAGCAGCGCCGGAACGGCGCGCGTCAGCACGAAGGCGAGGCTCGTTCGATTGTCCTTCCGTTGCAACACGACTGTCTCCGTCCATCGGACCCAGTGTGATCACATGAACGGGAATCGTTAATACTTAATGTAATTTTAGACTCATTACGTAGTATGAATGCATGCCGAAAAAAAACGGCCCCGGATGCTTCCGGGACCGTTCTGGGAGGGGAGCCTCGAACGTCTCTGCATGTCTCAAGGCCCAACGTATGTAACAGAAGAGACGCTGCACACGGGTGACGCGAGCATGTCATTTACGTCAGGTTTGCATCCCTGTTCCTCAACGCATCGCGAGAACGTAACAGGAACGGGTTAACAAATCCACTCCGCTCCGCGATCATGTGTGGAACACATGAAAATCGGGCAATTTTACCGCCATTCCGCCACAAGGAAATGGCCCCGGAGCGCACCGGGGCCAGGAGGGAAAATGGGAGGAGAGTGTCTCGCCGGAAACAGTCGCGGGAGCCGGCGCCGTCAATATTACAACCATAGCGAGCATATTGCGTCGACGCAACAATAAAATGGCGGCGGACCGGATGCGATGAATCAATGACGGTCGCGAGTCGGCGTGCCAGCGTTATTCTGCAAACGCACGGCTTTCTCATGGAGACAAGATCATGAACCCTGTATTCCGATATGCCGCCCTGGCCGCGATGCTGGCCCTCGCCGGCTGCTCGAGCACGGCACGCGCTCCCGAAAGCGCCGCCCTCGGGCCGGCGGATCTCGCTTTCATCACGAGTGCGTATCAGCTCGTGCAGTTCGACATCGACGCCTGCTCCTTCGTCCGCAAGGGGCCGATCGAGCCTGCGGCGATGCCCGCGGTGGACAAGGTCTGCGCCGATGCAGCGACCTACAAGCCGCAGCTGCGCGCCCTTGCGGCCCAGGAGGGCGTGACGCTGCCGAACACGCTGCCCTTTGACCTCAAGGAAAAGCTCGTCTCGCTCAGCTATCATCCCGAGCCGAACCTGACCGTCGAGTTCCTGCGCGACGAGATCAGCAGCCATGAGAGCGCTATCGCGGTGTTCCAGGGCGAACTGCGCGAGGGACGCAACGCGGCCTTCCGGCAGAAGGCGCAGGAGGCGCTGCCGGTGCTGGAGCGCAACCTCGCCATGCTGCGCGCCGCCCTGCCCACCGGCACCGCGGAATGAGAAAAGCCCGGGCCTGAGGCCCGGGCTTCCCGCCATTCCGAAGGGGGTGAGGTCAGAAGACCTTGCCGACCTGGACCTGGAAGAAGATGTCGTTCTTGGCGCCGCCGCGGGCCTGAACGTCGGTCGCGAGCTGGGCTTGGGCGAAGATCGTCGGCGAGAGGAACGAGCCGGCGATGACGCCGATGCGGGTGAAGTTGTTGCGGCTACCGGTATCGAACGTCCCCAGCGGATTGACTTCGGATATCTTGCCGCCGAAGGTTTTCTCGAAGCTGAGGCCGACATAGGCGTCGGTCTGCGGGTGGAAGTAATAGGGCGCGTAGACGATGAACTGCGCAGCCGGGTCGGTCTTGAGGTGGACGCCGGTCTGAACGTTGGTATTGCCGTAGAAATACCCGTCGGCCCAGACCTCTAGATCAAGCCGCTTGCCCTTGGCCTGACCGAAGACCTTGTGCATGTAGCCGATTTCGAAATTGTTCACCCAGTTGTTGGTGCTCGCGTTGAGCGCGATGCTGGGGTTGTAGGAGCCCGAGGGCGGGCTGAGGAAGTAGGCCAGCACCACGGTTTCATCCTGGCTCGGATGATTGACCGGGTAGAGGAATGCGGAAAGTTGCGGCTCGGCGAAGCCGCTCTGGTGCGACACACTGCCGCCGCCGACCTCCTGGTTGCCGAGGAAGGAGACATAGGGGGCGATGACCTGAACGCCCCAAGGCATGCCGTCGATCGGGCTAAACGTGTGGACGAAGCGCAGCACCGGCACGTCGGTCTGGATGTGGGTGTTGCCGAGCTTGGTGCCGTTCGCCGTGTAGAATGTGCTCGCCGAAGCGAACTGGTTGTAGAGGAAGGCGACGCTGACATTGGGTGGCGGCGCGGGACCGTCATAGGGCAGCGGACCGCCGGCGCGGGCCGGCTGCATCATCGACGAGACGGCAAGCGCCACGCCGAAGGCCGCACCAGCGGCAACGCCCGCGGACCTCGTGACTTTTCCTGAAAAGTATTCGAACATTTGGACTGTCTCCTGTTGTTGTTGAGTTATTCTTTTCTGAATATTCATGCCCCCGGCCCATCGGCCCGGCAATGTCCTGTCATTCGACAAGATGGCGAGATTGTAATTTTTCCCTTTTTTGTGTCCATTTTGCCACATAAGACGCTGAATATTCGGTTTTTATAGATAACCCGTACCCGCTTCAGCCGCGAAACGGGTCGGCGTGCCGTCCCAGATGATGCGGCCATGCTCGATCACATAGATGCGGTCGGCATGCGGCAGGGCGAAGGTGACGTTCTGCTCGCCGAGGAGAACCGTAATGTCGGTCGTCTCGCGCAGGCGGGACAGTGCCTCGGAGAGCTGGCCGAGGATCACCGGAGCGAGGCCGAGAGTCGGCTCGTCGAGGACGAGCAGGCGCGGCTTGAGCATCAGCGAGCGGGCGATGGCGAGCATCTGCTGCTCGCCGCCGGAAAGGGTGCGCGCCTCCTGGGTGCCGCGCACGCGCAGGATGGGAAACAACTCGTGCAACCAGTCGAGCCGGGACGAGCGCTCACCGGGTGGCAGACGCTGGCCGGCGAGTTCGAGATTCTCGGCGACCGACAGGCGGCCGAACAGCTCGCGGGTTTCCGGGCACTGGACGATTCCGGCGCGGGCAATTTCCGCCGCCGATTCGCGGCCGCGCGTCGCGCCATCCCAGCTGATCGCGCCGCGGAACGGGACGAGGCCGGAAATCGCGTTGAACAGCGAGGTCTTGCCGGCGCCGTTGAGGCCGACGATGGAGACGAACTCACCCTCGTGAACGGTGAGGGAGACATTCTCCAGCGCCTGCGCCTTGCCGTAGAAGACGCTGACATCCTTGACCTGGAGCAGCACCTTGTGGGCGGCGATCTCGGCCTCGGGGCGTTCGTGGGTCTCGATGCCGCCGCCGAGATAGACGCGGCGGACGGTTTCATCCCGCATCACCTGCTCGGAGGAGCCCTCGGCGATCTTCTCGCCGAGATAGAGGGCGAGCACGCGGTCCGCTAAAGAGGCGATGCTCTTGACGTTGTGGTCGACCAGCATGACGGCGCGGCCCTGGTCGCGGAAGCGGCGGATCAGGGCGGAGAAATCGTGCACCTCGGTGCTGGTCAGGCCGGCGAAGGGTTCGTCGACCAGGACCACGCGGGGGTCGCGCGCGATGGCCTTGGCGAGTTCCATCCGCCGCAGATCGGCGAAGGGAAGCGTCGCCGGCAGGCGGTCGAGCACGTCGCCGAGACCGCATTCCTCGCCGATGCGCCGCGCCGTATCGATCGCGCCGGGCGGTGGGCGGAGGCGGCTGAGACTGTCGGGCAGCAGGCCGAGCAGGATATTTTCCAGCACGGTTTGCAGCCTCAGCGGGCGGGAGTGCTGGAAAACGATGCCGACCCCGGCGCGGGCGATGTCGTAGGTCGGGCGGCCGGCGATGTCCTCGCCGTCGAGCAGGATCTGCCCGGCGGTGGGGCGGACCACGCCCATGATCATCTGCATGACCGTGGACTTGCCCGAGCCGTTCGGCCCGATCAGGCCGAGGATCTCGCCGGGATAGAGGTTGAAGTCGAGCGACTTGACGGCGATCAGGCCGCCGAAGCGCTTGTGCAGCCCGCTGACGGCAAGGCGCGGGGTGGTGGAATTCATGCGCCCCTCCGGTGCGGCAGCAAGCCAAGCAGACCGTCCGGGAACAGCACGATCACCACCAGCGCGATCAGCGCGACGACGAAGGTGGAGAGCTGGCCGATCGGGCGGAGCAGTTCGCCGGCGACGATGAGGAAGACCGAGCCGATGGCGCCGCCGATGATGGTGCGGCGGCCGCCGAGCACGGCGGCGATGATCACGCGCACGCCGATCGAGATGTCGACCACGGCGCTGACCGAGGCGGTGCCGAGATAGAAGACGAGGAAGGCGCCGGCGAGGCCGGAGAACAGCGCGGAGACGGCGAAGGCGAGGATCTTGTGGCGGGTGGCGTTGAAGCCGAGCGCGGCCGCGGCCACCTGATCCTGCCCTGCGGCCTGCAGGATCATGCCCAGCGAGGAGCGGGAGATGAGGAACAGGATCAGGCCGCTGACCAGCATGAAGGCGAGCGCGTATTCGTAGTTCACGGCGCTGCTGATCGAGAGCACGTCCGGCACCGAGAGGCCGATCTCGCCGCCGGTGACGCCGGCGAAGATGACGATGGCCTGTTGCAGGAGCAGCACCGAGACCAGGGTGATCAGGCCGAGATAGGGGCCGGAAAGACGCAGCGCCGGGATGGCCAGGGCAACGCCGCCGGCCACCGCGACGATCGCGCCGACGACGACCGCGAGCGGCACCGGCAGGCCGAGCAGCGCGTTGGACATGCCCGCGCCATAGGCGCCGAGGCCGATCAGGAAGGTCGGGCCGAAATTGACCTCGCCGGCATAGCCGAACAGCAGGTCCCACGACATCGCGAAGACGGCGAAGTAGAAGGCGGTGGTCAGCACGCCGAGGATGTAGCCGTTGGCGCCGAGCGGAAAGAGCGCCAGCACGATGAGGAAGACCGCGAGCGCCACCAGGCGGGATTTCGGAATCGTCGACATCAGCGCCGTCCCAGCAGCCCTTGCGGCCGCATGTAGATCACCACGACGAGAAGGATGAGCGCCGGCACCTCGCGCAGCGAGGGCGAGACCAGATAGGCCGTCAGGGTTTCGATGTAGCCGACGATATAGGCGGCGATCAGTGTGCCGGAGACCGAGCCGAGGCCGCCCAGCACCACGATGGTGAAGGCACTGCCTGTCAGGCCCGGCACATAGCCCGAGCCCGAGCCGAGGAAGCTGCCGAGCAGCACGCCGGCGATACCCGCGAGGAGGCCGTAGATCACCCAGACGAAGAGATAGATCTGGTCGAGTTCGAAGCCGAGCAGGGTGAGCGCGCGCGGGTTGATCGAGGCGGCGAGCAGGCGGCGCCCGATCCGCGTGCGGTTCACCAGCAGCCACAGCGCGCCCATCACCGCCCAGGCAACGGCGGCGATGAAGATCTCGTTGATCGGGGTGCGCACGCCGAGGATGGACACCGTGCCGGCGATCAGCGGCTGCACCGTGATCGGGCTGTTGGTGAAGGCGTAGGACAGCGCCTCCTGGATCATCACACCCCAGAGCAGCGTCGCCGTCAGCACGAAGAGTTCGCGCTCGTGCGCGGGGACGGCGCGCGAATTTTCGATCGGGCGGACGATGCCGCCGTAAGTGACCAGCGCCGCGACAAGGCAGACGGCAAGTCCGGCGGCGGCGCCGACATAGGGGCCAAGGCCGATCGAGGTGCCGACATACCAGGCGATCATCGCGGCGATGACCATCAGGCCGCCATGCGCGAGGTTGAGGACGCCGGAGACGCCGAAGATAAGCGTGAAGCCCAGCGCGCCGAGCGCGTAGAGCGTGCTGATCGCGAAGCCGTCGATCAGGATCTGAATCGCGAGCAAGTCCTACCCTCCCAGGTCAGGCGAAATCGTGCGGGACTCCCGCCGGCGCGGATGCGGCCGGCGGGAGCGCGGGATGGTCAGGACTTCGGCGGCAGCTTGACGAAGCTCGGGAAGACGACCTTCGCATTCGCCAGCTTGAGCGGCCAGACGCATTTCTGCTGACCGTCCTGCCACTGGATGGCGACGCCGGTGACATAGTCCGGCCCATATTTCAGGGCGTGGGCGAACTTGCTCTTGGCGCCCTGGAAGGCGATGCGGCCCTGGGTACCGACCATGTTGGTCTTCTCGAGGGCGTGCACGATGGCAAGCGCCTTGGTCGATTTCGCGCGCTTCAGCGCGTCGGCGAGCGCATAGACGGCATCATAGGTCGAATACGCGGAGTAGGCCGGGGAATAGCCGAACTTCTTCTGGTAGGCGTCGGTGAACGGCAGGGTCTTCGGCGTGATGGCGACGCCGGGGGCCGAGGTGCTGCCGGTGATGACACCTTCGGTCGCGCCGTTGGTTGCTTTCCAGAACACCGAGGAGCCGGCCTGGGCGTTGATTCCGGCGAGCGCGATGGGCACCTTCTGCTGCGCCCACTGCACCGTCGGCTGCACGCCGACATGGGCCCAGCCGGCGATGATCACGTTGGGGTTGAGCTTCTCGATCTTCTGGTAGATCGGGGTGAAATCGGACGTGTTCGGCGCGAAGCGGATATTGTCGAGCACCTTGACGCCGATCTTGGGCAGGCACGCATCGTAGCCGGCGTCGAGCGGCTTGGTCCAGGCGGCGTCCTCGCTCATGACCACGGCCGTCTTCATGTGGAACTGGTCGACCAGCGTGTCTTTCGTCGCATCGCAGACGGCCTGGGCGAGATAGGCCGCCGGCATGTAGGCATGGAAGATGTACTGGTGCGCCTTGAAATCCTTGTGGACGTATTCAGACAGCTCGTTGGCGGCGGCGCCTGTGATCAGATAGGGCTCGTGCAGCCGTGCGGCCCAGGGTTCGAGCGCCAGCGCCACCTCGCTGACGAAGGTGCCGACGATGGCGACCGCATGGTCCTGCCGGACCATGCGCTGGAAGGAGCGGATCGCGTCGGTCGTCGAGAGGTGGTCGTCCTCGATCACGAGCTTGAGCGGACGGCCATTGATGCCGCCGGCCGCGTTGATCTGCTCGGCGGCGAGCACGGCACCATTGGCGATGGCCTTGCCGGGAATGGTGCCGATTTCCGAGGTGATGCCAACGACGATCGGACTGGCGGCCTGAGCCGCCGGTGCCGCGACCGCCACGGCCGCGCCAGCGATGACCGCGGCGAGCGCTGCTTTCTTTCCGGACATTCTAGTCTCCCCTTGTTGTAGACGGTTTTCAATTTAGTTGACGCGATCATGCCATAGGTTGCCCAATCGGCAAGGGGGTATCGCACACAGGAACGTGGTTTTCGGTTTTCGCCGTGCGAAATGCGCAATGGCAACCATTCGTTAAGGCAACTTCTCTAGAGTCCGTGAATGGCGGGTCCCTTGACCCGGCTCCGGCGCCAGGCGGCGCCGGCCCCATTTGAGGACAGATCGCCTTGGCCCTTCGACTGGACAGATGCTTCCGTCCCGCGCGGCGAGACCCGGCATGAGACGGACCGGCACCGCGCCGACGCAGAGCGGCACTCCCTCCCCCTCGCCGGCTTATTCCGGCGCTTCTGGCCGCGGCGTTCGGCGCCGCGCTGGTTCCCGCCGCCGCCTCGCCGGCGCGACACGCCACAATGCGGCCGGCCGAAGCTGCGCGGGCCCAGGGCCTCACGATCGAGCAGGGTAGCGGCAGGCTCATCACCCTCAAAGGGTCGGCGGCAAATGTCTTCGTGGCCGATCCCGGCGTCGTCGCCGTGCGGCCGGCAAGCGCGCACACGCTCTTCGTGTTCGGCACGGCGCCCGGCTTCACCACCGTCGCGGTGACCGACGCGCAGGGCCACGCCGTTGCCACACTGCATGTCGCGGTGACGCCGAAGACCTATCCGGCCGCGGCCATCCGCGCCGGCGCCACGCGGTCGGCGCCCGGCGCCAGGCTCTCGATTTCGAGTGCCGCCAACGGCGTCGTCGTGCGCGGCAACGTGCCGACGCCGGTGCAGGATTACCAGATCATGCAGCAGGCGCACCTGATCGCCGGCACGGGCGCCAAAGTGGTCAACCAGACCGAGGTGCGGCTGCCCCAGCAGGTGGCGCTCAAGGTGCGGATCGCGCAGATGTCGCGCACCATCGCCCAGCAGCTCGGCATCAACTGGCAGAGCGCCGGCAACGGCATCTCGGTGGGCAAGTTCCTGTTCGGCTTCAGCGCGCTCGACGTGCTGAACGGCTCGAGCCCGGCGACGCCGGCGGCGGGCAGCTACAATGCGGGGCTTTCGGTGGGCGGCGGCGCGATCGACAGCGTGCTGGACGCGCTGAACAGCGACAATCTCGCGCATATCCTGGCGGAGCCGACACTGACGGCGCTGTCGGGGCAGAGCGCCAGCTTCATCGACGGCGGGTCCTTCCCGGTGCCGGTGCCGGGGCAGAACGGCCAGGTGACGGTGCAGTACAAGAAATTCGGCGTGCAGCTGAAGTTCCGGCCGGTGGTGCTCGACAATGGCAGCATCATCCTGCATGTCCAGCCGACGGTAAGCTCGCCGACGACACAGAACGCCTTCCAGATCGCGGTGGCCGGCACGTCCATCGTGGTACCGTCGCTGTCGACGCAATCGGCCTCGACGACGGTGGTGATCGGCAGCGGGCAAACGCTCGCCATCGCCGGGCTGCTGAGCAACAGCAGCAACCAGACCGACAAGTCGGTGCCCGGCCTCGGCGACATGCCGGTACTCGGCGCCGCCTTCCGCGACGACAACTACAACCGCCAGGAACAGGAACTCGTGATCCTGGTGACGCCCTACCTCGTCAAGCCCGTGAACAACGCCGGACAGCTGATGACGCCGGACGAGGGCTGGTCTCCCCCCAACCAGATCCAGCGGATCGTCCTGCATCGTGACAGCGGCGGCGCCCGCCGCGAGATCGTCCTGCCCGGCCAGGCCGGCTTCATCCTGCGGTGAGCCCCATGCGCAAGTCACGTCTGATCGTTCTCGTCACCCTGGCGGGCGCGGCCGCCCTGCTGGCCGGCTGCGCCAGCAACGACCCGTTCGCGCAGCCGGGCAATTGGCACGAGAACGACGCGCCGATGCACAATATCGCCGTCGAACTGGTCAATCCGCACGACCTGGTTGGCGGGCATGGCGACGCCAGCTTCACCGGCCCGATCGCCGAGACGGCGGTAGGCAAGGCGCTGAAATCATCATCCTCATCATCCACGTCCGGCGCGGCGGGTAGCGCAGGCGGCGGCGGTACCTCGCTCGGCGGCGCGGGCGGCGGCCTGGCCGCGTCGTCCGGCGGAATGGGAGGGAGCGGACAATGAGCGCCACGGGGAACCGCACCCGGCAGATGCGGGCGGCGGTGCTCGCCCTCGCCGCGGCATCGCTCGCCGGCTGCGCGGCGCCGCAAAGAATGGGTGCGAACGAACCGACGCTCGGCGCCAACACGCTGAACGTTGCCAGAACGGCGCTTGCGGGCAACCGGCCGGATCTCGCCCTGCATGTCGCCAACGCGGTGCTGAAGGTTGATCCTGGCAATGACGAGGCGCGGCTGGTGCATGGCGACGCCGCCTATCTGCTCGGCGACTGCCGGACGGCGTCGGCCGATTACCGGGCGGTGCTGAAGGCCGCGCCACACACGGCGGGAGCGGAGATCGGCCTCGGGCGCTGTGCGCTCCGCACGAATGGTCGGGGCGCGGTTGCTGCGTTCCGGCAGGCGGCGGGCGACGATCCGCACAACGCCGTCGCCTTCAATGATCTCGGCGTCGCCCTTGCCAAGCGGGGCGCGTTCGGCGCCGCGGTTCCGGCATTCCGCAAGGCGCTGGCGCTCCGCCCGTCGTTCGCGGCGGCGCGTGCCAATCTGGGGCTTGCGACCGCGCTCGAAGGACAGCCTGGCGCCGGCGCGGCGATCATCGCGCCGCTCGCGCAGGGGGCGCAGGCCTCGGCGCCGGAACGCGCGAATTACGCCGCTGCGCTGGCGATGGCCGGGGATGAAGCCTCGGCGCAACGCGTGCTGAGCGCAGACATGCCGGCGGCCGAGGCTCGCGACATGGTGGCACAGCTGGCGCGGATCACGACCGTGCCGCATGCCGGTCAACCGCCGCACGCGGCCAACTAACGTGCCGGGCGCCGGCTCGTTGCCGGACGGCGCGGCTATTGTGCAACCGATGATGGCGGAGTGAGGCCTCACACGCGGCTGGCGCAGCAGCGGTGGTTGCGCGATCCGGCTTTTGCGGCACACTCGGGGCAAGCGCCGTGCAACGGCGCGTCCGAGGAGGAACGCACGCCGCCATGACGGAGGAACATCAGCCGCCCCCACCCGAGTCCGCGGACAACATTGCCCGCCATGTCGGCCAGGCGATGTTCGAGGTGGACCGGGCGACGCGGTCGCTCGGCATCGAGCTCGACGAGATCGGGCCCGGTTTCGCGACACTCTCGCTGCGTCTCGGCGCGGCAATGGCCAACGGGCACGGCACCGCGCATGGCGGGCTGATCTTCACCCTGGCCGATTCGGCCTTCGCCTTCGCCTGCAACTCACATGGCGAGCGGGCGGTGGCGGCGCATTGCTCGATCACCTTCCTCGCACCGGCGCGGCCGGGGGAGCGGCTCATCGCCACCGCGCGGGAGGTGGCGCGGCGCGGGCGGAACGGGATCTACGATGTTTCGGTCAGCAACGATGATGGAATCGTCGCGGCGTTCCGCGGACAGTCGCGCACGATCGGCGGCTCGTGGCTCGATGACAACGGAGGGTAGCGGGATGGAGCGGGACGTCGAATTCGCCTCGCGTGACGAGGTTGTCGCGCTGCAGACGAGGCGGCTGAGGGAGGCGCTGCGCCATGCCTATGAGCGCGTGCCATTCTATCGCTCGGCGTTCGACGCGGCGGGGGTGCGACCGGAGGATTTGCAGCGGCCGGAGGATCTGGCGCGGTTTCCGTTCACGGTGAAGGACGATCTGCGGCAGACCTATCCGTTCGGCATGTTCGCGGTGCCGCGCGGCGAGGTGTTGCGGCTGCACGCCTCGTCCGGGACGACGGGACGGCCGATCGTGGTGGGCTATACGCGGGCGGATCTCGATGTCTGGGCCGGGCTGGTCGCGCGGTCGATCCGGGCGGCGGGCGGACGGGCGGGCATGATGGTGCATGTCGCCTACGGCTATGGGCTGTTCACCGGCGGGCTCGGCGCGCATGCGGGCGCGGAGCGGCTCGGCTGCACGGTGGTGCCGGCCTCGGGCGGGATGACCGAGCGGCAGGTGCAGTTGATCGCGGATTTCGGGCCCGAGATCATCATGGTGACGCCGAGCTACGCGCTCGCGATCCTCGACGAGTTCCGCCGCCAGGGGCGCGATCCGCGGGCGACAGCACTGCAATACGGAATTTTCGGCGCGGAACCCTGGACCAATGCGATGCGCGCCGAGATCGAATCGGCGTTCGGCATCGAGGCGACCGATATCTACGGGCTTTCGGAGCTGATGGGGCCGGGGGTGGCGCAGGAATGCGTCGAGACCAAGGACGGGCTGCATCTCTGGGAGGACCATTTCTACCCCGAGATCATCGATCCGGCGACCGGCGCGGTGCTGCCGGATGGGGAGACCGGCGAGCTGGTGCTGACTGCGCTGAGCCACGAGGCGATGCCGATCATCCGCTACCGGACACGCGACCTCACGCGGCTGCTGCCTGGTACGGCGCGGCCGGGGATGCGGCGGATGGAGAAGATCGGCGGGCGGGCGGACGACATGATCATTCTCCGCGGCGTGAACCTGTTTCCGAGCCAGATCGAGGAATTGCTGCTCGCCAACGAATGGGGCAGCGGGCATTTCGTGATCGAGCTGACGCGGCCGCAGCGGCTGGACGAGATGACGGTGCGGGCCGAGTGCCGCCCCGAGCACTGGGACGGCGCCGGACTCGCCGGCGAGGCCGCCGCCTTTGCGCATCACATCAAGGCGACGATCGGCGTCACAGCGCATGTGGTCATCGAACCGCCTGGGACTCTCGAGCGGTCGGTCGGCAAGGCAAAGCGGGTGCGCGACCTGCGGCCGAAATGATCAGGCGACGAGGTTGGCGGGGCTCCGCCCTGCCAGCACCTCCTCGATCCCGTCGAGCGCCAGCATGCCCATCGCAGTGCGGGTCTCGCGCGTGGCGCTGCCGAGATGGGGCAGCAGGACGACATTCTCGAGACCGAGATAGACCTCGGGCACGGCGGGTTCGGCGGGAAAGACGTCGAGCCCGGCGGCGCCAAGATGGCCGCTGGCGAGTGCAGCGGCGAGGGCTTCATCGTCGATCGTGGTGCCGCGGCCGGTATTGACGACGATGGCGCCCGGCTTGAGGCGGGCGATGCGCGCGGCGTTCAGCCAGCGCAGCGTCGCGGCGCCGCCGGGCAGGTGGATCGACAGGACGTCCGCCCCGGCGAGGAAGTCGGCCTCGTCGGCGATGAAGGCGGCGCCGCCCTCCTGCTCAGGCGGCAGGCGGCGGCGGTTGTGATAGACGACGCACATCGACAGGCCCTGCGCCATCCGCGCCAGCGCCTGGCCGATGCGGCCCATGCCGAGGATGCCGAGCGTCTTGCCCTGGAGGCTGGTGCCGAGGAGGTAGGTGGGTGTCCAGCCCGGCCAGGCGCGGGCGCGGACGATGCGCTCGCCCTCGCCGGCGCGGCGGGCGGCGGCTAGCATCAGCGTAAGGGCAAGCTCGGCGGTGGCGAAGGAGAGCACGTCCGGCGTGTTGACCACGGCGAGGCCGCGCGATTTCGCGGCGTCGAGATCGATATGGTCGGTGCCGACGGAGAAGGTGGCGAGGACGCGCAGGGTGGCGGGGATGCGGGCGATGGCCGCTGCGTCGAGCCGGTCGGCCGGGGTGATCAGGGCGGCGGCGGCGCCATCGAGCGCGGCGAGGAAGGCGGCGGCGTCGAAAGCGCCGTCCTGCGCCAGGAAGCGGGCGGCGAAGCCCTCGGCGGCGCGAGCCTCGACCGGTGCGGGCAGCACGCGGGAGATGATCAGTCCTGGTTTCATGGGCGGTCCTTGAGTTCGGCCAGCGCGTCCCGCGTGTCAAAATCGCGCAGGACGGCATCGTCGGGCATTTCGACCTCGGCGATCCGGTCGACATGGCGGGCGAGGATGTGGCGCGCGCCGGCATCGCCGGTGAGGGCGGCGATTTCGGGGAAGAAGCTCCGGTCCCAGAGGATCGGGTTGCCCCGGCGGCCGCGATGGGTGGGGACAACGATGGCGCGGCCCTCGTCGGGGTCGTAGGCGGCGATCATCCGGTCGATCGCGGCTGCATCGACCAGTGGCATGTCGCCAAGGCAGATCAGCGCCGCCGCCGTGTCCGCCGGCAAGGCATTGATGCCGGCGGCGAGGCTCGCGGCCATGCCGGAGGCGAAGGCGGCGGCGTGGACGAAGCGGACCGGGCGGCCGGTCAGCGCCTCGCGCACCGCATCGTCCTGATGGCCGGTGACGACGAGGACGAGGGCGGCGCGGGCGGCGAGCGCGTGATCGACCGTCGCGGCGACGAGGGCGCGGCCATCCTGCAGGCGGGCGAGGAGCTTGTTCTGTGGGGCGGCGCGCGAGGAACGTCCGGCGGCCAGCACGATGACGGCGATTTTCGGCGCGGTGCGGCGAGTGGCGCGCGGCACGCGGGGTTCGGGGCGGGGGGCGAAATCCTTGAGCAAGCCGCCAATGCCCATCGAGGCGATCAGCGCGTCATCAAGGGGTTCGCCGGCGAAGACGCGGTCGAGCACGAAGTCGATGCCGTTGAGCCTGGGGCTGCGGGCGCAGCCGGGCAGGACGATGGCGGGCACCGCGCCGATGCGGCCGAAGCAGAGCAGGTTGCCGGGATCGACCGGCATGCCGAAGCGGTCGATCCGGCCGCCGG
>NZ_AFPR01000093.1:0-27998 GCF_000219295.1 Acidiphilium sp. PM | reverse complement strand
AGGCCGAGCGCCTGCGCGCCGAGGAAGAGGCGCGCCGCCGCGAGGAGGAGGAAGCCGAGCGCCGCAGGGCCGCGGAGGCCTCGCAGGCAACGGCCGCTCCGCCGGCGCCAGCGGCTGCTGCGTCCCCTCGGGCCGCGATGCCTGCCCCGACCGCGGCTCCGGCTCGTCCGGGCGCGGCTCCGGCCCGTCGCACGGCGCCTGTACCCCCCGCCACCTCGGCATCGGAAACGCTGCGCCTGCGTGCCGCCCGCACCGGGCGCGACGAGGAAGAGGAAGCGTCCCGCCCCGCACGCCGTCCCGGCAGCGGTGCCGCGCCCAGTCGCAAGCCCTCCGTGCCCGCGCCCAAGAAGGTGGGGGACGATCGCCGCCGCGGCGCCCGCATCGATGTCCAGGCCGCCCTGTCGGGAGATGACGAGCGGGTTCGCTCGCTGGCGTCGGTTCGCCGGCAGCGCGACCGCGAGCGCCGCCAGGCGGAACTCGAACGCCTGCGCTCGGATCAGGTCCGTGTCGTTCGCGAGGTGGTCCTGCCGGAGACGATTACCGTGCAGGAACTGGCGAACCGCATGGCCGCCCGCGTGCCCGAGGTCGTCAAGTCGCTGATGAAACTCGGCGTGATGGCCACGGCCACCCAGACCATCGATGCCGATACCGCGGAACTTGTGGTCGAGGAATTCGGGCACCGGTCGAAGCGCGTCTCCGAATCCGATGTGGAACTCGGGCTCGAGGGGCAGGAAGATTCCGAGACGGATCTGAAGGTGAGGCCGCCGGTCGTCACCATCATGGGCCATGTCGACCACGGCAAGACCAGCCTGCTCGACGCCCTTCGCTCGACCGACGTTGCCGCCCGCGAGGCGGGCGGCATTACCCAGCATATCGGCGCCTATCAGGTGACGCTCGAATCCGGCGCGAAGATGACGTTCATCGACACGCCGGGCCACGAAGCCTTCACCGCGATGCGCGCCCGCGGCGCGTCGGTCACCGATATCGTCATCCTCGTGGTTGCCGCGGATGACGGCGTGATGCCGCAGACCGTCGAGGCGATCCGCCACGCCAAGGCGGCGAACGTGCCCATCATTGTCGCCATCAACAAGATCGACCGGCCGGACGCCAACCCCAATCGTGTGCGCAGCGAATTGTTGCAATACGATATCGCCGTCGAGGCGATGGGCGGCGAGACGCAGGATGTCGAGGTTTCGGCGCTGAAGCGGCAGGGGCTCGACGCGCTGCAGGAGGCAATCCTGCTGCAGGCCGAACTGCTTGATCTCAAGGCCAATCCGAACCGCTCGGCGGAAGGTGCCGTGATCGAGTCGAGTCTGGATCGCGGCCGCGGGCCGGTGGCGACCGTGCTCGTCCAGAAAGGCACGTTGCGCCAGGGCGACATCGTCGTGGCCGGCACAGAGCAGGGCCGTGTGCGCGCCATGCTCGACGATCATGGACAACCCCTCAAGGACGCGGGCCCCTCGACGCCGGTCGAGATCCTCGGCCTCTCCGGCGTGCCGGGAGCGGGCGAGGTGTTCGTGGTCGTCGAGAACGAAGGGCGTGCCCGCGAAATCGCCGAGTTCCGCCAGCGCAAGCTGCGCGAGCACGCGGCGGCGGCGGGTGCCGCGGCCCGTGGCACGCTCGACCAGATGCTCGCCCGCATCCAGGCCGGCGAGCAGAAGGAAGTGGCGCTTGTCATCAAGGCCGACGTGCAGGGTAGTGCCGAGGCCATCCAGGCGACCGTGCAGAAGCTCGGCAATGACGAGGTGCGCGTGCGCGTGCTGCTCGCCGGCGTCGGTCAGATCACGGAGAGCGATGTTCAGCTTGCAAAGGCATCGGATGCGATCATCGTCGCGTTCAACGTGCGTGCCAATGCCCAGGCCCGCACGCTGGCCAGCCGCGATGGCGTGGACATCCGCTACTACAGCATCATCTATCAGGTGTCGGATGACATCGAGACGATGGTGAAGGGCAAGCTCGCGCCGATCGAGCGCGAGAAGTTCCTTGGCTATGCCGAGATCCGCCAGGTCTTCAACATCACCAAGGTCGGCAAGGTGGCCGGGTGCTATGTCACGGAAGGCCTGGTCAAGCGCGGCGCCGGCGTCCGCCTGCTGCGGGAAGGTGTCGTCATCCACCAGGGCGAGTTGTCGCAGTTGAAGCGGTTCAAGGACGACGTCCGCGAGGTTGCGCGCGGCTATGAGTGCGGCCTGTCCTTCGCCGGCTTCTCGGATCTTCGTGAAGGCGACGTGGTCGAATGCTACGAGACCGAAACCGTTCCGGCGTAAGGGGCGGCGCGGAAGGCCCCTCGCAGCGGCAGCGCCGGGTGGCGGAGGATCTCCGCCACCGGCTCGCCGAACTCTTCGCCCGCACCGAATTCCGTGATCCCGAGCTTGCCGGTGTGCATATCACGGTGGCCGAGGTACGGATGAGCCCAGATCTCAAGCACGCCACGGTGTTTGTCTCGCGACTCGGCGCGACCGATATCGATCGGTATCTTCCGGCCTTGAAGCGGATCGCACCGTTCCTGCGCGGCGAGATCGGCCATGGGCTACGGATGAAGTTCGTGCCGGATCTGCATTTCCAGCCAGACCATGCCCTCGATGAAGCGACGCGGATCAACGAGCTTCTGCATCGGCCCGAAGTAATGCGGGATCTTCTGAAGCCGGACGAGGAATGACCGAGCGGCTTGCCGCAGACGCGGCCGGAATCGCGCGCGCCGCCGAACTGCTCCGGGCCGGCGAACTGGTGGCCTTCGCAACCGAGACGGTGTACGGCCTTGGTGCAGATGCCACCAATGCCAGTGCCGTCGCCGCGATCTACGAGGCCAAAGGGCGGCCGCGGTTCAACCCGCTGATCAGCCATTTCCCCGACGCCGATGCGGCATTCCGCCACGCTGCCGCAGATGCGCGGGCGCGCGAAGCCGCTCAAGCCTTCTGGCCTGGTCCGTTGACGCTGGTCTTGCCGCGACGGGGTGAGAGCGATATCGCAGCGCTGGCGACGGCGGGTCTATCCTCTGTCGCCGTGCGCGTGCCTGGCCACGGGATCGCCCGGGCGCTTCTCGCCGCGACCGGTCGGCCTGTAGCAGCTCCATCGGCAAACCGGTCAGGACGGCTCAGCCCGACCCGCCCGGCGCACGTTATCGCAGGCCTCGAGGGGCGAATTGCCGCGATCCTCGAATCCGGCGCCTGTGAGGTCGGGCTCGAATCCGCCATCGTCGATCTTACCGGGGCAACGCCAGTGCTCCTGCGCCCAGGCGGAATTTCCCGCGAGGCGCTGGAGGCCGTGCTAGGTCCAGTCTCGATCGCATCCGAGATGGGTGCGGCGGTGAAGGCGCCGGGGATGCTCGCCTCGCATTATGCGCCCGTGTTGCCGATGCGGCTTGGCGCCACCGCGCCGGAAGACGGCGAGGCATGGCTTGGTTTCGGCATCGAGCCGCCAACGCTGCCGCCGGTGTCGCGCAATCTTTCTCCAGCCGGCGATCTGGTCGAGGCTGCCGCCCGCCTGTTCGACTCCTTGCATGAGTTGGATGCCGCAGCCGGGTTGGCCGGGCTTCGACGCATCGCGGTGGCGCGCGTTCCGGAACGTGGACTGGGCGCGGCGATCAACGATCGTCTGGCGCGGGCGGCAGCCCCCCGGTCCTGACAGGGGCGAGCGCGGGACGCATCGATCAGACGGTTGCTGTGCCGCCGGGGAGGGCTGACTGCCGGGGAGGAAGGCCGAGCGCCCGCACCAGCATGTCGACGCTTTCCGTCAAGGTCAGCGTACAGGTCGCGGCTATTCGTGCAGCAGGCATGTCCCTGCTCGGCGCGGTGTTCTTGACATCGCCGCCGCGGTGGATGCAGCCGATCTCGATGGGCATGGACCGCCGCGCTCCTTGTTCATCCAGCCAGGCACGGAAATCGTCGGCCACGGATCGGGAGACGCAAAGCGCGTTATCCGCCTCCGCGACGATTTCGAGCCAGTCGGTGCGGGGCTTTTCGCCATCGTGCGAAACCTGCCTGGGCACGCGTGCGGGCGGCTGGTCGTCGATGATAAAAGCTGTCCGGACGCCGAGCGTTCGCCAGCGCCGGTATAGGTCGGCTTGCCCAGAACCGGCGCGGTGGCTCGGATACAGCGCCAGAAAAACGTCGCCCGCGTGCGCGTCCACCGGTTCATCCTCGAATCCCTCTGACGGGACGCCGAGAAGGTTCATTGTCCAGCGCCTAGCGTAGCGATAGCCGTTGACCTTCACCGAGGCATGGACGGGCTCCACGCGAAATCCCGCCGGTGGCCTCCGCAACAGTTCGAGCAGAAGTTCCCGGGGCGATGATTGAATTCGGTCTTTCGAATCTGGTGCGAGCAGACCGGACACATCCACCAGGAATTGGCGAGTGATGGGCTGGGCTCCGTTCTGCGCGAGGCAGCCCGAGATCTGCGCGAGGTCGGCCGCGGTCAGTCCCGAAGCGGATCGGCCGATGGAACTGATCGCACCGCGGGTTGTTGCATCTGCCTGCCGATAGGCAACCTCGATCGCTTCGTGATAGGCGGCCGCGCATGCGCGCGGAGCGTGCGTCCTGAGGATGCGTTCGCGCGCGCGCTGGCCCAGGGCTTTGCGTTTCCCGGTATCACGCGCCAGAACGTCCAGAACGGCGGCGAGTTGAGCACGCTCGAATTTGTCCGGAAGCTTCCAGACCGTGTCCGCCGGGAGGTCCGCCATCGAACCGTTTGCGTTGACGATCGTGGCCACACCATAATTCATGCAGTCAAGAACGGCCGCGGAGGTTTCCCCGCGCGACAACGTGCGTAGTTGCACCGCGATATCGGCAGCGGCGAGATAGTCGCGATATGTCGATTGATCGGTCCAGCCGGTGATGAGAATCCGTTCCGCGGCCCGGCTGTTCCTTGCTGTCGCAAGCAGGGCGCGGCCATAATCGTCGTTGGAATGGCCGCCGACGAAAGCGAGATAGGCGTCGGGACGATCGGCATGTGCCGAGGCGAGCCAGGCTTCGAGCGTGACGTGGTTCAGCTTGGTCGCGTTAAGGCCGCCGAAGCTGCAGGTCAGCATCGCATCTTCGGGCAATCCGATCCGCCTTCGTGCCTCCGATCGATGAAACCCAAAAGCGGGTGCGCGGAGGAGGGGGATGATCGCCCAATCTCGTGCCGTGTCGGGGCCGTACCACTGTCTGGCGAGGCGCACCGCATTGGGGCCGTGAACGATGATCCCGATTGCATCCGAAAGCACGTCCGCGTTGCACGGAAAGTCCCAGATGACCGAATTGATGTCCCCGCGCTTGTAGCGCTGTTCTGCAGCCGCGTAACCGTGGCTTCGATAGAGCGCCCTTGCCAGATGGCCGGCGCGGCCGACATCGCCTTCCATCCACCAGGCGACGCCTGACAGGAAGAAATCGTGCAGCGTTACCACGCCGGGGACTTCTCGCAGAAGGTCGAACATGTGCTGATGAAATGCCGAGTTCCCGAACTGGTACAGGACCCGGTCGTAGGACGAGGGGTTGGCGCTCAGCCAGTCGGGCGAGCGGATCGGGAATTGGCTGCGGAGCCATTCGGGCCCGATATCCGGCCGACTGGCGATGATCTCGATTTCATAGAAGCGTGACAGTTCGGGAATCAGCTCGGCACTGTAATCGCTGATTCCGCTCTGTTCTGGCGGCAGAGGCGAGACGTAGGCCAGTTTTGGGCGGGGCGTTTGCGCGCGGCGTCTTTGCGGCTGCAGCGCATGGCGCAAATGGAGCGCTTCGAGAGCTTTCACCGCGCGTTGCGCCGTGATGTCCCAGGAAAAACGGGTGGCTTGCCCAAGGCCATGGGAGACAAGTCGTTCCCGGAACCCCCGATCCTCCAGAACCTGTTGGAGACTGTTCGCAATTGAGTCCGGATTCAGCGGATCGAACAGGGCTTCGTCCAGGCCGACGACTTCCGGCAGGCTCGATGCGTTGCTGGCAATCACCGGCGCGCCACATGCCATCGCTTCCAGCGCGGGCAACCCGAAGCCTTCATGCCAACTCGGAAATACGAAGGCGGTGCAGGCGTGATAGAGGTGGATGAGGTCGTCCTCGGGCACGAAACCGGTGAACATCAGCGTCGAGGCGCCAAGCCCTTCGCGTCGAGCGAGAGTTCTCAGCCGGTCTTGTGCGTCATCATCCGCCTTGCAGACGATGGCAAGCTGATGGGCTTCACGTAGGTGCGCGGGGAGTCGGGCGAAAGCGGTAACGAGCCGATCGAGATTCTTGCGATGATCGATTCCTCCGGTGTACATCACGAACGGCAGGTTGAGACCGTAGCGTGCCCGCACCGTATCCAGAGTGGAAAGAGGCAGATTTCGCCGATGGAATTGCGGATCCGCAGCTGCGCCGATATTGACCGTTTGACCCGCCGGAAAGCCGAGGTGGTCTTTTGCTTCCTTTGAGCTGGATGCTGAAATAGCCAGCAGCAGATCTGCGCGCCGCAGATGGTCCAGCTGGGCTTCGTACCATTTTTCTATCACGGCATGATGCGAAAGATAAGTTTCGCGGTGGATGAGGGGGATCAGGTCATAAAGCACCGCAGCCGTCGGAATGTCGTGCAAGGTGCCGATGCTGGCGACGGCGTCGTCGATCAGGCCCTCGAAGAGACTGGAAACCAGAACGACATCCGGCCGAAGCGCGGCGAGATAGGCTTCCCGGACGCATGCGGCTGCCCGTCTCCGCGCATGATTGGTGTCATCTGCCGCGCTGATCCCTCTCGGGCATTGCCAGACGCGAAAATGTCCTGGCGGCAGGAGTGGCGCGAAGGTCGCCCGAAGCAGCGGCAGCGAATCGGGAAAGGCATCGCTGGCAGCGATAATGACGTCATGAGGCCCGCGCCAGCGCGCGATGCCTTGGGCCAAACCCATCGTGTAGCGCCCGATTCCGCGAAACGCGCTGCCACTCGTCTGGGCTCCTTGCACATCAATGACGATGCGCATCAGCGTATCCTGGCCGTTTCGTCTTCATTGAGGCTGGCGCGAAGGAGTTGAGCGTAGATCTTCGCCGCCGTTAGCGGCAGGTCGGGATCCGCATGACGAGCCTTAGCCAGCCGCGATCGAGCCGCATGGGCCCGCATCTGTCCGCGGGGACGGGGAGAGCCGGGGGGCGTCGGCCGCAAAGCCGCGCGCAGAACCCGATCCAGCCATGGAAAGTGTCGCAAGATGTTGATTGCGAGTGCGCGCAGCCTCGGCATGGCCCGTACCCGATCCGCCAATCCGCTCAGGGTAAGACGCACAAGACGTCGAAAGAAATAGGCGGGTTGCACGGTCAGCCCTCATGAGTTTGGCGCGACATCCGCCGTATGAAGTTCATTGCGGCTCTAAACGGACTCGTCACGCGCCACGAGCGGCTGGCATGGATCTCCATGATCAGCCGCTCCGCTTCACGCAGCCTGGAAGCCGCCTGATTCGCCTGTTGTTCCGCGTCATGTCGCAGGGCCTTTTCACGCTCCATCCGCCGCTCAGCTTCCTGCTCTCGTGCCTGGATTACGGCGAGCATTTGTCGGCAAAACGGAGCGGAGGCAAGCCCGCTCAAACTGAAATTATCAAATATATTTGGGCCGTAGCAAAAATAAGATTGTAATTCTAGATGTCGTATACTGATATAAAATCTGTTTAACCCATCAAAATATACAAATTTATAGCCTAATTTTGAGATAATTTCTTCCCAATCCGAAAAAGTCGGGTTTTTCGTATTGGGTTTGGTGCTTTCGATCACGATTATCCACGGCCGTACAGCGGACGGCGCCCAGGTGGAAATCACCTCTCGTTCCATCCCTTCCACGTCAATTTTCATCCAATGGATAACTTGATCCGTCATTTCATCGAGAATGTCGGATAGCGGTCGGCACGGCACCTTGATGCGGTTGACGGAAAATCCGCGTTGACGGTGCTCATCGGCAAGGGAGGCATCGCCCGTGCTCAACCCGGTATCGGCAATTTCGTAGAAGTCGATCGTATCGCTGGTCGCCCCGATCGCAGCTTCGATAACGTTCTCGTCAGGGCGCGCGACCCGGAGGCGTTCGGCATAAGCCGGGTTTGGCTCAACATGAACCCCGCGCCATCCGCGCTCGTAAAACGCGAGGCTAACGGAATCGATGATCGGATCCTGTGCGCCGATGTCGATATAGGTTCCAGGCGAAACATGCCCGAGCGCGCGCCAGAGCATGACATCCTCGAAATTCTGGGCATAGGAAATGAACTGACGTTCGGAGCCGGCTTCAGGCGCCATTAATCCCCACATGAAATCACTGTGAACTATACGTGCTGGCTCCGAAATAATCTTTTCGGAGCAGTCGTTCTAGCCGGCTTCCGGGTATGAAAGCCAATCGGCGCAATTCAGACGGCTGGCCCTGGCTACGGGTGAACGGTGGCGGACATCATTCGAGCGGCGGGAAGGAACGAGTGAGAGGGAGGTGAGCGCAATGAGCGCTCATTCTGGCCAACGGAAGCGGGGCGAATCGTGTGGGAGAGTGATCCGGGTTGCCGGGCGAGGCGTACGACACTCGGTCATGCCCGTCGACGAGCTTGATCTAGCCCGGATGTCTGGCGACATCCCCGATCCGACCAAGCACGAGGAAGCAGGCACAGCTGGAGGGACGGTCAGGCCCTCTGGCGCGCGTTGCTCAGCAGGCGCTCGATCAGCACGGCGATAATAATAGCTGAGCCGATCACCGTGCCCTGCAAGCAGGGCTAGACGTTCAGCAGGTTTAGCCCGTTGCCGATGAACATCGTGACGAAGGCGCTGAACAGGTGCCGATGATCGAGCCGTGACCGCTGTACAGGCTGGCGATGCCGATCACCGCCGCGGCGATTGCGGCGAGCTTGAGCCCTTGCCCGCCGAGCGGGGCGATGGAGAGAATGCGCGAAGCGAGGAAGATCGCGGCGACGGTGCCCTTCGGGCCAGAGATGACATCGGCCAGCACATTCCATGCGCGGATGCGCAGGCCTGCGCCGCGGCGAGGGTCACCTCGAGGTAGGAACCGATCCTGAGCAACTTCTTCTTGCCGCCGATCTTTTGGCAACGGAAGCGTCAGAGCTTTCCTCCTGCCATCGTTAACAGCAGGAACAAGACATTGGAATCGAACATCATGCAAGGCTTGTCGAGCGCCTTCGACTCACGGATGGCGGCGTCCGCAAGTATATCCCCATTCCCATTCCCATACACGATGTCCGCCCCCTCGTGCCCCGAGGTTTGAGGCGATGTCTCGTGAGACGGATTAGGACACCGTTACGGGAAAAATAGAAGAAATTTTAGATGCCTGAGACTGTCTGAGATCGCGTGAAAAGCGAAACTGGCGGAGAGGGTGGGATTCGAACCCACGGTACCCGTGAAGGCACAACGGTTTTCGAGACCGTCCCAATCGACCACTCTGGCACCTCTCCGCGGCCGCGCGGCTTATAGGCATGTTGGCGCCGGCTAGGCAACAGTCGGCTTGCGGTTGGTGGTGCCCTGCCATCGGGCGAATCAATTGACAGCAGGGCGCATCCCGCTATAACCCCGCAATCTCGCGATGCCGAAAGGTTTCGCGCAGCTTTTTTTGTCCGCCCGCGCGGCGTTGCAGATAGAATTGGACCAGATCGATGTTCGCAGTCATCCGCACCGGCGGAAAACAATATCGCGTCGTGCCGGACGCGGTGCTGAAGGTCGAGAAGCTCGAGGCCGAGGCCGGCAGCACCGTCACCTTCACCGACGTTCTCGCCATCGGCGGTGAACAGGGTGTGACCTTGGGCAAACCCGTTGTCGAGGGTGCAACGGTCACCGCCACGGTGATCGCGCAGGACAAGCTCGATACGGTCATCATCTTCAAGAAGCGCCGCCGGCAGAACAGCCGTCGCAAGAATGGCCACCGCCAGCCGGTGACCGTGCTGCGCGTGTCCGGCATCAACGCCGCCTGATCGGAGGGATATCCCATGGCACACAAGAAAGCAGGTGGTTCGTCGCGCAACGGGCGCGATTCCGAGGGCCGCCGCCTCGGCGTCAAGAAGTTCGGTGACGAACAGGTGATCGCCGGCAACATCATCATTCGCCAGCGCGGCACCAAGGTGAAGCCGGGCGCCAATGTCGGCGTCGGCCGC
Organism: Acidiphilium sp. PM; assembly: GCF_000219295.1. NCBI lineage: Bacteria > Pseudomonadati > Pseudomonadota > Alphaproteobacteria > Acetobacterales > Acidocellaceae > Acidiphilium > Acidiphilium sp. PM. The sequence continues at coordinate 17,944 of NZ_AFPR01000093.1, read as the reverse complement.
GACCACACGATCTTCGCCCTCGTCGATGGACGCGTGAAGTTCTCCCGCAAGGCCGAAGGCCGCGTGCACGTTTCGGTCGAGCCGCAGCCGCTCGCCGCGGAGTAATCTGTCTCCGGCATGAAGGACGCGAAGGCCGGCCGGTGCCGGCCTTTTGCGTATCTGCACCCATGAAGTTCCTCGACCAGGCGAAAATCTATGTGCGTTCGGGCGATGGCGGCAACGGCGTCGTCGCGTTCCGGCGCGAGAAATACATCGAGTTCGGTGGGCCGGACGGCGGCAATGGCGGCCGCGGCGGCGACATCGTGTTCGAGGCGGTCGAGAACCTCAATACGCTGATCGACTTCCGCTATACCCAGCATTTCCGGGCCCGCAAGGGCGGCAATGGCGCCGGATCGGACCGTACTGGCGCCGCCGCGCCGCCGGTGGTGATCAAGGTGCCGGTCGGCACCCAGATCCTCGACGACGACCGCGAGACCCTGCTCGCCGATCTCGATGCACCGGGCAAGCGCATCGTGCTGCTGCGCGGCGGCGATGGCGGCCATGGCAACGCCATGTTCAAGACCTCGACCAACCGCGCGCCGCGCCGGGCCGATCCCGGCTGGCCGGGCGAGGAGCGCTGGGTCTGGCTGCGGCTCAAGCTGATTGCCGATGCCGGGCTGGTCGGGCTGCCGAATGCAGGGAAATCGACCTTTCTCTCGGTGGCCTCGGCGGCGCGGCCCAAGATCGCCGATTATCCCTTCACCACGCTGCACCCGCAGCTCGGCGTGGTCCGGCTGTCGATGACCGAGGAATTCGTCCTCGCCGACATTCCGGGCCTGATTGAGGGCGCGCATGACGGCGCGGGGCTCGGCGACCGCTTTCTCGGCCATGTCGAGCGTTGCGCCGCGCTGATCCACCTGATCGACGGGGCGGCCGGCGACGTGGTGGACGCCTGGCGGACGATCCGCGGCGAGCTCGAAGCCTATGGCGGGGGGCTCGCGGACAAGCCCGAGCTGATCGTGCTGAACAAGATGGATGCGATGACGCCGCACCAGATCGCCGGCCGGCGCTCGGCACTGGAACGGGCCTCGGGCTGCAAGGTCATGGTGATTTCCGCCGCCGCGCATCAGGGGGTCGATGCGGTGCTGCGCGAAACCCTGCGGATGATCCGCGAGCAGCGGCAATGAGCCCGGGGCTGCCCGATCCAGGCAGCGCACGGCTGCTGGTGGTGAAGATCGGGTCCGCCCTCATCGTCGATCCCGATGCCGCGGCGCCGCGCACAGCCTGGCTTGCAAGCGTGGCCGCCGACATCGCGGCCCTCCGGGCGCGCGGCGTCGGTGTTATCGTGGTGTCCTCCGGGGCGATCGCTCTCGCGCGGCGGCAGCTTGGCCTGACGCAGAAGCGGCTGCGACTCGAGGAAAAACAGGCCGCGGCCTCGGTGGGGCAGATCCGGCTGGCGCAGGCCTGGAGCGAGGCGCTTTCGGCGCACGGGCTGGTGGCGGCGCAACTGTTGCTGACCATGGACGATACCGAGGACCGGCGGCGCTATCTCAACGCGCGGGCCACGCTCCGCACGCTGCTCGAACTCGGCGCCGTGCCTGTGATCAACGAGAACGACTCGGTCGCCACCGGCGAGATCCGCTTCGGCGACAACGACCGGCTCGCCGGTCGGGTGGCCGAAATGGTGGAGGCCGACCAACTGGTCCTGCTCTCCGATATCGACGGGCTCTATACCGCCGATCCGCGGCGCGACCCGGCGGCGGCGCATCTACCTGTCGTCGCCGCGATCACGCCGGAGATCGAGGCGATGGGCGGCGCGCCGCCGCCGGGCTATTCCTCCGGCGGGATGCGGACCAAGCTCGTCGCCGCGCGGATCGCGACCCAGGCCGGCTGTGCCATGGCGATCGCGCTTGGCGGGGTTGCGCATCCGCTCGCGTCCCTCGAAGCGGGGGCGCGCTGCACCTGGTTCCTGCCGCAGCCCGGCGGGCGCTCGGCGCGCAAGCGCTGGATCGCCGGCTCGCTCGCGCCGCTCGGGCGGCTGCATGTCGATGCCGGCGCGGCGCGGGCGATCCGCCGCGGCTCATCGCTGCTGCCGGCGGGGGTGGTGCGCGTCGAGGGACGGTTCGAGCGTGGCGATGCAGTCGAGATCGCCGGGCCGGATGGGGCGGCGCTGGCCCGCGGCCTTGCCGCCTATCCGAGCGAGGATGCGATGCTCATCGCCGGCCACAGGACCGACGAGATCGAGGCGCTGCTCGGCTGGCGCGGTCGGGATGAGCTGATCCACCGCGACGACCTCGTGCTCGTCGCCGGCCCGTTGCCGTCCGTTTCGTCGTAGGCCCGAGCACAAGCGTCATGCGACTTCCGTCCGTTCGAGGTCGACGCGCCGGCGCGGCAGCGCGTATGGATATTCCTTCTGCAGGAACGTGATCATCTGCTCGCGCACGAAGCAGCGCAGATCCCAGGCCTCGCCCGAATTGCGCGCCGAGACCAGGGCGCGCAGTGTCAGCGTGGTCTCCAGCGCGTGGGTGACCTGCAGCACCACCACCTTGCCGCTCCAGAGCGGCGTCGCGTGCACGATCTCGTCGAGCTTGCGGCGCAGCACGTCCATCGGCACGGTATAGTCGAGGCTCCAGTGCACCTCGCCGATTAGTTCTGACGAGTCGCGTGTCCAGTTCTGGAACGGCTGTTCGAGCAGCCAGGCCAGGGGGACGACCATGCGCTGCCAGTTCCAGATCCGCACCACCACGTAGGTCGAGGTAATTTCCTCCACCCAGCCCCACTGGCCGTTGATCACCACCGCATCCTCGACGCGCAGCGGCTGGGTGATGGCGATCTGGATGCCGGCGATGAGATTGGAGAGCACCGGCCGCGCCGCGAGGCCGACGACGAGCCCGGCCGCGCCGGCGGAGGCGAGCAGCGACACCCCGTAATCCCGCACCGCTGGAAACACCATCAGCGCGGCGGCCGTGGTGATGATGATGGTCAGCACATGGCTGGCCCGGCGCAGCACCTGCCATTGAGTCACGTGCTTGCGGGCGATGGCGTCGGCCTGGATGTTGTCGGGACGGTGGGAAAGCTGGCGCGTCGTGTAGATGTCGATCGCGAGCAGCACGGCCCAGCCGATCAGGATCACGAGGCCCGCGCTCAGCGCGTGCAGCACGCCGAAGCGCAGGCCCGGTCCGAGCGGCGCCTGCGGCACCACCGTGGTCAGCATCAGCACGATCAGGAAGGCCAGCACGATGGCCCGCACGCGGGCGACCAGCGCCCCCGTGGCCCTGCCGCGGTCGCGCAACGGGCGGGGGAGCAGCCGGAACAGGATCGCGTGGAACACGATCGCGACCAGGATCGCGGCGGCGGCCAGGATTGCCGTGGTGACCAAAGGCGGCCAGCCGTGCAGCACGATTGTAAGGTTGCCGGCGGCGTGCGCGATGGGGTTGCCGGGCGCGGATCGGGTCATGCGGCCTCCTCCTCTGGTGGCGCGCCGCGCCCCCCGCAAGGGATCGCGGCCGCCGGGCTCAGTGAGGAGGTAGACCGCCGTGCCGGCGATACAACCTTCGCCGGGGAAATGCGCGCCGCTTCAGCCGCCGAAATAGCCCGGCAGGATCTTCGAGGCGCTGGTTGCGGGATTGTCCTTCAGCAGCGCCGGATCGGTGGTGACGATGATCAACCCGGCCATCGGCGTGCCGAATCCATGCACGCCAGGACGCACCTTCGGCAGCCACACCCCGCCTGGAGCCTTGGCCAGTTCCGCATGGACCGGACAATAATACCATTCCGGCCCCTGGTGCCGGAAACTGATCGAGTAGGTGTGAACCTTGTGGCCCTTGCCGGGTGTGCCCGCCAGCGCCGGGGCGTCGAACGTCTTGCTCGCCGCACCGGTCTGCGGGCTGTAGCCGAGAATGGCGTGCGCCCCGGTATCCTCGTTGACGAAGACCACTTTCTGGCCCGGACGGACGAATACGAGGCGCTCCAGGAACTCGTTGGCGCCGTTCATGTGGATGTAGACCGGCTTCGGCGGCGCTGCGGCACTGGCCGCGGACGCACCGAAGAGGGTGGCAGTGGCGAGGCCGATCGCAAGGGCGGATCTGTTCATGGCATTCTCCTTTGGCATGCGGGCAGTCTCGATCGTCATCATGGCGGAACAAGGGCCCGGATCGGGCACGCTCATCAATCCGCCGTGAGCGGCGCGTTCAGGGGCCGCATTGCTGCACCGGCGCCAGATGAAGCGGCCAGGATGGGGGATCGTCGGCCGCGGCGAGGCTGTCCGTCAGTTCTGTCCAGGTGCCGCCGAGCAGGATTTCGGCCGGGCGGAAGCGCGCCTTATAGGCCATTTTCGGACTCTCCGGCACCCAGTAGCCGAGATAGACATAGGGCAGGCCGAGTTCCCGCGTGCGCTCCACCAGCCACAGGATCGAACGCGTCCCCAGCGACTGCCGAGTGAGATCCGGCGCGAAGAAGGAATATACGGCGGAAAGCCCGTCGGCGAGGCGGTCGGTCAGGCAGGCGCCGACCAGTTCGTCCGCGCCGTCGCGAAACTCCACAAGCCAGGTCTCGATCGGCGTATCCTCGACCATGGCGCGATAGTCGTAGAAGCTCATGCCAGCCATATCGCCCTCGCCGTGGCGGGCCTGCTGGTAGCGCTGGAACAGCTTGAACTGCTCGGCCGTGGCGCGCGGCGGCATCTCATAGGCGCGCAGCCCGGCATTCGCGGCGATGATCCGCCGGTGGGTCCGGCTCTGCCGGAACCGGTCGCTGACGATGCGGATCGGGATGCAGGAGCGGCAGCCCGCGCAGACCGGCGCATAGGCGATGTTGTGGCTGCGCCGGAACCCGCCGCGCGAGAGCCGGTTGTGCAGCGCGTCGGCATCAGCGCCGGTGAGTTCGGTAACCACCTTCCGCTCGGTCCGCCCCGCGACATAAGGGCAGGGTAGCGGGGCCGTGGCGTAGAAGAACTGCGGCGGGCGGCCAGGGACGGTCACGGCGCGGCAGGGCGCCCCAGCGCCGAGGTGTGGACGACCGTGAGGCCCGAGAGCAGGTCATGCCCCGCGCGGCGGCGGCGGGTGACCAGCACCAGCAGGAAGGGCACCATGCCGAGCATGAAGGACACGCCGAGCAGCACCGTCCAGGCCAGCGCCTGGGCGAAGCTCGGCCGCAGGGCAACGCTCGCCTCCAGCGTATCGTCCTGCCGGAGCGTGAGACCCAGCAGGCGCTGCCCCGGCGTCGCCGCGGCGGACGAGCACAGCCACAGGATGTAATAGAGCGGCGGGACGGCCCAGGTGAAATGCAGTAGCAGGAAACCGAGGCCGAACGTTGCGATGCCGAGCACCACGATCACCCACCAGACAGCGACGCTCAGCACGGCGAGAAGCACCATGTCGACAAGAAAGGCGATGATGCGGCGCGGCCAGACATCGCGGGTCAGCCAGGCGTCGCGCGCCGCTTCGGCATCGAAAGGCAGGGACTGGCTCATGCTCTCCAAGATAGTGCGCCGGGCTGGGCGCGCGCAATGGCCTGCACTGCCCGCGCGTCATGGACAGCGGCGGGAGCGGTTGCTACACGCGCCACGGATCGTCCGGTCCACCTCCTTCGACATCGGGGCCGCCCGTTCCGGCCGCAGGGATCCGTCACATGAAGATCGTCGCGTGTAACTCGAATCTGCCGCTTGCGGACGCCGTCAGCAAGGCGCTGCATCTGCCGCTGACCAACGCCATCATTCGCCGCTTCGCCGACATGGAGATTCATGTCGAGATCCAGGAAAACGTCCGCGGCGAGGATGTGTTCGTCATCCAGTCCACCTGCTTTCCGGCGAACGACAACCTGATGGAGCTGCTGATCACGCTCGATGCGCTGCGGCGCAGCTCGGCGCGGCGGGTGACCGCGGTGATCCCGTATTTCGGCTACGCAAGGCAGGACCGCAAGACCAACCCGCGCACGCCGATTTCGGCCAAGCTGGTCGCCAACATCATCACCGAGGCGGGCGCCAACCGGGTGCTCACGCTCGACCTGCATGCCGGGCAGATCCAGGGTTTCTTCGACATTCCGGTGGACAATCTCTACGGCGCGCCGCTCTTCGCGCGCGACATCCAGGACCGTTTCGCCGGGCGCGACATCATGGTGGTGTCGCCGGATGCCGGCGGCGTCGCCCGCGCCCGCGCCACGGCGAGCCGCCTTGCCTGCGACTTCGCGATCATCGACAAGCGCCGCCCGCGCGCCGGCGTTTCGGAAGTGATGAACGTGATCGGCGATGTCGAGGGACGGCACTGCATCATGATCGACGATATCGTGGATTCCGGCGGCTCGCTCTGCAACGCGGCCGAGGCGCTGATCCGCCACGGCGCGGCTTCGGCCTCGGCCTATGTCAGCCACGGCGTGCTGTCCGGCCAGGCGCTGGAACGCATCGGCGCCAGCCCGATCGAGACGCTGACCATCACCGACAGCATCCATCTCGATCCCGCACGCAATCCGCCGTCGAATCTGCAGGTGCTGACCATCGCCCCCTTGCTTGCCGAGGCGATGCGCCGCATCTCGGATGAAACCTCGGTCAGCTCGCTGTTCGACTGACCGGCCGCGAAAACGGGAGGAAACGGAATGAAACTGTTCTATGCGCCAGGCGCCTGCTCGCTCGGCATCCATGTCCTGATCGAGGAGCTCGGCCTGCCGCATGAAGGCGTGCTGGTGAACCTGCGCGACGGGCAGCAGTTCAGCGACGACTACAAGGCGATCAATCCGAAGGCCAAGGTGCCGGCAATCGTGCTCGACGACGGCACGGTGCTGACCGAGTGGATCGCCATCGCGAACTACCTGGCCGCGACCAACCCGGCGGCCCAGCTGGTGCCGTCCTCCCCGGTCGAGGCCGCGCGCTGCAACGAACTCGTCGCCTACATCAACGGCTGGATGCATCCGCAGGGGTTCGCCCGCATCTTCCGCCCCGAGCGTTTCGCGCCGAATCCCGAGGACAAGGAGGCCGTCCGCGAGCAGGGGCGGAAGATCTTCGCCGAAGGATTCGACCTGATCGAGCCGGTGCTGGCCGATGGGCGGGAGTGGCTGCTCGGCGCGTTCTCGATCGCCGACGCGGCGCTGTTCTACGTCTCCTTCTGGGCGGAAGGCCGGCAGACGATCCCGCTGCCGCCGAATGTCTCGGCGCATTATGCGCGGATGAAGGCGCGCCCGGCGGTGGCGCGGGCGATGGAGCAGGAGCGGCTGTCCTGATGACGCTGCCGCGCGCCCCGTTCTGGTTCCTCCGCCACGGCCAGACCGACTACAACGCGCAGGGCCTGTCGCAGGGGGCGATCGACATTCCGCTGAACGAGACCGGCCGCGCGCAGGCCCGCGCCGCGGCGCCGCTGCTGCTCGGGCGCGGGATCGTCGGCATCGTCGCCTCGCCAATGCAGCGCGCGCGCGAGACAGCCGAAATCGTCAACGAGACCCTCGGCCTGCCGCTCGCCTTCGAACCGGACCTGCGCGAGGTGGTGTTCGGCGGCATGGAGGGCCAGCCGCTCGAACCCTGGTTCGGCGACTGGATCGAGGGACGGCTGACGCCGCCTGGCGCCGAAAGCTTCGCCGACATCACTGCCCGCGCCGGCACCGCGCTGCGCAGCATCCTGGCGAGGCCGGGGCCGCTGCTGCTGGTCTCGCACGGCGCCTTCTTCCGCGCGGTGCGCGGCCTGCTCGGCGTGAGTCTGGAAGGCCGCACCGCCAATGCAGCCCCCATCCTCTGCGCGCCGGACGGCGAGGGGTGGCGGACGGCGATGGCCGCCGAACTCGACGAGGCGGTGGCGCCGGGCGCAATGTAGATTGTCGTCATCCGGCCAGGCCGGATCGCCTGTGGGGGAACGTAACATGGAAATGGGCTTTTTCGCGCCGAGGCACATGGATATCGGCGGCGGGGCGGCGGCGCGGATTGCGGTCCTGCTCGGCCGCTTCGGCCTGTCGCGGCCGCTGATCGTCACCGATCCGGTCATGGTGAAACTCGGCCTGGTCCGCCGCATCACCGATCCGCTGGAAGCGGCCGGGATCGTCTGCACGATCTTCAGCGACACCGTGCCCGAGCCGGTCGATACCGTGGTGGAAGCCGGCGTCGCCATCGCCAGGGGCGGCGCGTTCGACTGCCTGATCGGCTTCGGCGGCGGCTCGCCGATCGACACGGCGAAGGCGATCAACATCCTGCTCGCGGCGGCGCCAAGTGCGCGCATGCGCGACTTCAAGGTGCCCGTCGCCGCCGATACGGCGGCGCTGCCGCTGATCGCGGTGCCGACGACCGCCGGCACCGGCTCGGAAGCGACCCGCTTTACCGTGATCACCGATACCGAAACCGACGAGAAGATGCTGATCGCCGGGCTCGGGGCGCTGCCGCTGGCGGCGGTGGTCGATTACGAGCTGACCATGAGCGTGCCGCCGCGCACCACCGCCGATACCGGGATCGATGCCTTCACCCATGCGCTGGAGGCCTATGTCTCGCGGCGGGCGAACCCGGTGTCCGACGCCTATGCACGCAGTGCGATGCGGCTGATCGGCGCCAACCTGCGCAAGGTCTGGCAGACGCCGCAGGATCGCGACGCGCGCGAGGCGATGATGCTCGGCGCGACCCTCGCGGGACTCGCCTTCTCGAACGCCTCGGTGGCGCTGGTGCATGGCATGTCGCGGCCGATCGGCGCGCATTTCCATGTGCCGCATGGCATGTCGAACGCGATGCTGCTGCCGGCGGTGACGCGCTTTTCGCTCAATGCCGCGCTGCCGCGCTACGCCGAATCCGCCCGCCTCGCCGGCTTCGCCCGCGCCGATGACGCCGACCAGCTGGCCGGCGCCAGGCTGATCGAGGCGCTGGAGGCGATCAATGCCGAGCTCGAGGTGCCCACACCGCAGGGTTTCGGCGTGGCCCGCGCCGACTGGGACGCGCTGCTGCCCAAAATGGCGGAACAGGCGCTGGCCTCCGGCAGCCCCGGCAACAATCCGGCGGTGCCGGACGCTGCCGAGATCGTGAAGATCTACGAGGAGATCTTTTGACGTCGCGTCCCTGAAGCGCTTCTGGATTCGCGTTCCGGCCCCGCGCTCAAGCGAGTGCGAGGTCGGCCGCGAGTTCGAGCAGGGCGAGGTCGCGTCCCGGCCCGGCGATGAGCGACAGGCCGACCGGCGCCCCGTTCACCTTGCCGACCGGAATGGTGAGTTCCGGCAGGCCGGCGAAGGCGGCGATGATACCGACGCGCAGCGTTCGCGTGCGGACGTCTTCATAGACCGCCTGCTCCGCCGCAACCGGCGGGGCCGGGCAGGGCGAGGTCGGAATCACCAGCACCGCGCCGCCGGCCAGCAGCGCGTGCATCCGCGCCGTGTGCGCGCGGCGCGCCACGCGTCCCTCGGCAGCGGCTTCGGCGGTGAAGCCGCGCGTCGCCGCGATCCGGCCCGCGGTGACGGGGTCGAGCAGCGGCTTGACCGTCTCGATGAAGCCGCCCAGCGTCAGCCACGTCTCGCGCCCGCGCACGGCGTTCTGCCAGGCCAGCATCCGGTCGAGCCCTTCCGGCACCGGGTCGGCCTCGCCCATCGGGCCCAGCCTGGCGAGCGCGGGTTCGAGGGCAGCGACGACGTCGGGATCGGCATTGGCGAAGGCTGCGGGAATCATGAGAAACTGGGCCGCGAGCGGCGGTGCTGGCGGCAAAAGCGCCTCGCCGACGCGAAGCATGGTCTCCGCATCGCAGGTGAACCAGCCAGGCGTGTCGAAGCTCGGGGCCAGCGGCGCCGCCCCGGCCAGGCTGAGCAGCCCCTGAGTCGGGCGCAACCCGTAGAGCCCGCAATAGCTGGCCGGAATCCGCACCGAGCCGCCGGTATCCGAGCCGACGCCGACATGGGCGCGGCCGGACGCGACCATCGCCACCGAGCCGCTCGACGAGCCGCCCGGCAGCCGGTCCGGCGCCGCCGGGTTGAGCGGCGTGCCGTAATGGGTGTTGCGCCCCTCCAGGCCGAAGGCGAGTTCGACCGTCGTTGTCTTGCCGGTGACGCGGGCGCCGGCCTCGAGAAGCTGTGAGACGATCCAGGCATGCGAGAGGGCGGGGCCGAAATGCCGCCCCCAGTCGGGGTTGCCGAAGGCGGTCACTTCGCCCGCGATGTCGAACAGGTCCTTGACGACCACGTCGAGTCCCGCAAGCGGGCCGTGCGGATTGCCCCGGATGTCGAGCGATTTGATCAGGCCGAGATCGGGAGCTTCGGAGAGGGGATGGCGCGTTTCCATGGCGAAAGGGTAACAGAGTTCGGCGCCGGGTTGAACCGGCTTCCGGCAGGGTTAAAATCGACTGGCCGGCACCGATATCTCCGGCAGAGGACAAGGACGAGGGTCGATGAACGCCACTGCCATCACTGCGGATGCCGCGACGATCGAGGCCGCCGACAAGGCCGCCCGCCACTGGGTCAGCCCCGATCCCGGACCACTGAAACCGGGCTCGGAAGCACACAAGCGCGCCGTCTGCGCGATGTTCCACGAAACCTTCAACCCTTACAAACCCTCGGTCATCGAGTGGCCGAAGCTCGACCCCGAAACCCTGCATAAGATCACCTCGCTGCCGATCTGGGACATCGCGGTGCAGACCGAGGGCAAGGCGCGGCTGCGGATGGCGGCCTATGCGCGGATCATCGCCGATCCGGACATGAGCAAGACGATCGAGCTGAACGGCTGGGAGGAGAACCGGCACAAGGAGGTGCTCTCCAAGCTGGTCGAGGCCTATGACATTCCGCTCGAACCGGAGCCGGAATACCGCCAGCCGAAGGATCCCGAATGGGCCTATCTGGTCACCGGCTATTCCGAGTGCGTCGACAGTTTCTTCGCCTTCGGCCTGTTCGAATTGGCGAAGCGGTCCGGCTTCTTCCCGGCCGAACTGGTCGAGACCTTCGAGCCGGTGATGCAGGAGGAGTGCCGGCACATCCTGCTCTTCGCCAACTGGGTCGCCTGGCACCGCGCGAGGCTGCCGCTGCACCGGCGGATCTGGTTCGAACTCCGCGTCGCGGCGGTATGGGCGTTCCTCGGCTGGGAGCGGATCGGCATCGCCCGCGGCATGGACGACGGGGGCAAGGACAAACCCAAGGCGCAGGACAACAATTTCACCGTGACCGGCAGCAAGTCGGTCAGCGCCGAAGACATCTCGGTGCCGGAACTGATGCGCATCTGCCTCGAGGAGAACGACCGGCGCTTCGCCGGCTACGACCGCCGGCTGCTGCGGCCGACGACGATGCCGACCCTGGTGCGGATCGCGCTGAAATTCATGCCGAAACCGCGCCAGAAGGCGGCGGCGTGAGCGGCGGCGGCACGGCCGGCGGCAACGAACGGCAGATCGCCTACTGGAACGAGGTCGCGGGGCCGAAGTGGATCCGCGTCCAGGCGGCGATGGAATCGAGGCTGACGGCGGTCGAGGACCGCCTGCTGGAGCGGGCTGCGCCCCGCGCTGGCGAGCGGGTGCTGGAGGTCGGCTGCGGCACGGGGACGACCACCGCGCGGCTCGCCGGGCTGGTCGGTGAGGGCGGGCATGTCACCGCCGTCGATGTTTCCCGCCCGATGCTTGAGGCGGCGCGCGCCCGGCTTGCCGGCCTGGCGCAAGTGACGCTGATGGAGGCGGATGCCGCCTTCGCGACCTTCGCAGCGCCGTTCGACCTCGTCACCTCCCGCTTCGGCGTGATGTTCTTCGAGGATCCGGCGGCCGCCTTCGCCAATCTGCGCGCCTCACTCGTTCCGGGCGGCCGCCTCGTCTGCGCCGCCTGGGGGCCGATCGCCGACAATCCGCATTGGTCGGTGCCGCTTGAGATCACCGTGGCACGGCTCGGCCCACCAAAGCCGCGCCGGCCGCACGCGCCGGGCCCCCTGGCCTTTGCCGACCGCGACCATGCACGGACGGTGCTGACGCAGGCGGGCTTTGCCGAGATCGCCATCGAGCCCGAGCGGGTCATGCTGTCCGGGCGGTCACTCGACGACGAGGCCGAAATGGCGGGGACGATGGGCCCGGCCGGCGCGCTGATCGACGAGAAGGAGGCCGATGCCCAAACGCGCGCGGCGCTGCGGGTGGCCTTCCGCGAAGCTCTCCCCGGCTATGCCGACGCCGATGCCCGGCTGCCGGCGACGATCCACATGATCACGGCGCGCAACCCGGCCTGATCCGGCTGGTCACTGCAGCGCCGCCTCGGCGTGGCGGACCGCCGCAAGCGGGGCGGCGGCGCGGCCAACGACACGCCCGCCGATCAGGGCGAGCCAGTCGCCATCGGCGGGTGGGCGGGGCAACAGGCGGATCAGCCGCGCCTCGTCATCCAGCGCCACGGCATGAAACCGGCCACGCGCGGTCGTCATCGGACCATCCAAATGAATGACGCGGGCAACAGCATTGCCCGCGTCATCAAGTCCCAGCCATTCACGGGCGCGCGCGCCGGTCTCGGTCAGGAAGCTGTCGCGGCCGCGCACCCAGCGAAGCCGCATCGCTTCAGCTCCGCCAGGCCGGCGGGCGCCACGCCATCAGGCACTCTTGGTCATGATCTCGTCGGCGATGTTGCGCGGCACGGGATCGTAATGGTGGAACTGCATGGTGAAGGAGGCGCGGCCCTTGGTCATCGAACGCAGGTTCGAGATGTAGCCGAACATTTCCTTCAGCGGCACCTGGGCGCGGACGATCACGGTCGAACCCGAGCTTTCCTGGTTCTGGATCATGCCGCGCCGGCGGTTGAGGTCGCCCACCACATCGCCGACATGGTCCTGCGGCGTGGTGATCTCCACATCCATGATCGGCTCGAGGATGACCGGGCCGGCCTTCTTCATGCCCTCGCGGAAGCACGCCTTGGCGGCGATTTCGAAGGCCAGCGCCGAGGAGTCGACGTCATGGTACTTGCCGTCGACCAGCGTGTACTTGAAGTCCACCGTCGGGAAGCCGGCGAGCACGCCGGTATCGGCCTGCACCTTGATGCCCTTTTCCACCGCCGGGATGTATTCCTTCGGCACGGCGCCGCCGACCACCTTGTTCTCGAACAGGATGCCCTCGTTGCGCTCCTGCGGCTCGAAGATGATCTTGACCTCGGCGAACTGGCCCGAGCCACCCGACTGCTTCTTGTGGGTGTAGGTCTCGGTGTGTTCGCGGGTGATCGTCTCGCGATAGGCCACCTGCGGCGCGCCGACATTGGCCTCGACGCCATATTCGCGCCGCAACCGGTCGATGATGATGTCGAGGTGCAGCTCGCCCATGCCGGAGAGGATGGTCTGGCCGGTTTCCTGGTCCGTCTTGAGGCGGAGCGAGGGGTCCTCGCCGGCGAGCTTCTGCAGCGCCAGCGTCATCTTCTCGACGGCTTCCTTGGTCTTCGGCTCGACCGAGATGTCGATGACCGGCACCGGGAAGGCCATGCGCTCCAGCACCACCGGGTCGTCCGACGAGGCCAGCGTGTCACCCGTGCCGGTGTCCTTCAGGCCAACGAACGCGGCGATGTCGCCGGCGTGGACTTCTTTGACCTCCTCACGCTTGTCGGCGTGCATCTGGAACATGCGGCCGACGCGTTCCTTGTGGCCCTTGGTCGTGTTGAGCACCGTGTCGCCCGAGCGCAGCGTACCGGCATAGACGCGCACGAAGGTGAGCGTGCCGTATTTGTCGTTGATGATCTTGAAGGCGAGGCCGGCGAAGGGCGCGTCGGGGTTGGCCGGGATCACGCGGCGGTTGGCCGAGGGGTCTTCCTCCTCGCCTTCCGGCGGGGCGACCTTGATGCCCTCGATGTCGACCGGGCTCGGCAGATAGTCGAGCACGGCGTCGAGCAGCGGCTGAACGCCCTTGTTCTTGAAGGCGGTGCCGCACAGCACCGGGCGGAACGCGCCGGAGATCGTACCGGTCTTGATCGCGCGCTTCAGCGTCTCGGTCGCGACGTCGCCCTTCTCGAAATATTCCTCCATGCCCGCATCGTCGACCGACAGAGCGGTGTCGAGCAGGTTCTGGCGGTATTCCTTGGCCTTCTCCAGCATATCGGCCGGGATTTCCTCATCGTGGAACTTCGCGCCGAGTTCGCCGCCTTCCCACACGATGGCCTTCATCTCGACCAGGTCGACCACGCCGACGAACTGGTCCTCGATGCCGATCGGCAGCTGCAGCGGCAGCGCCACGATGTCGAGCTTCTCCTTCAGCGTGTCGAACGCGCGGTAGAAGTCGGCGCCGGTGCGGTCGAGCTTGTTGATGAAGATGATGCGGGGAACGTTGTAGCGGTCCGCCAGGCGCCAGTTGGTCTCGGACTGCGGCTGCACGCCGGCCACGCCCTCGATGATGAACACAGCGCCATCGAGCACGCGCAGCGAACGGTTCACCTCGATGTTGAAGTCGATGTGGCCCGGCGTGTCGATGATGTTGATGCGATGGTCTTTCCACTCGCAGGTAACGGCGGCGGAGGTGATGGTGATGCCGCGCTCGCGCTCCTGCTCCATGTAGTCGGTCGTCGTGTTGCCGTCATGCACCTCGCCAATCTTGTGCGACACGCCCGTGTAATACAGGATACGTTCCGTGGTCGTGGTCTTGCCCGCGTCGATATGCGCGGTGATGCCGATATTCCGGATCTTGGCGAGCGAGGTGCCGGACATGCAGTCTCTCCAGGGTGGGCTGTGCAGGGTTCAGCGAACAGCGATTACAACGAAAAACGGGCGCGACCGCCGGTGAGTGTCCCGGCAATCCACCCGATTACGACCGGCTTTCGACCAATCTTCGCCCGCATAATGGCAAGGCGGGCCGCATTTTGCAACCCGGCGGCGGTTTTTCCTTTCGCACGGGGCGAATTCGCGCTAGCCATTCGCCATGGGACAACCTGCCGCACGCCTGACCGACATGCATGTCTGCCCGATGGTGGACGTGCTTGTGCCCCATGTCGGCGGGCCGATCATCGGCCCCGGCGCGCCCACCGTGCTGATCGGCGGCATGCCGGCCGCGCGGGTGGGCGACATGGCGGTTTGCGTGGGCCCCCCCGACTCGGTGGTCGTCGGCGCGTTCACCGTGTTGATCGGCGGCCAGCCCGCGGCGCGGATGGGCGATTCCACCGCGCACGGCGGCACCATCATTCTCGGCATGCCGACAGTCCTGATCGGCTGAGAGGCGCCGCGCCCGTCAGGGCGCGGCCTGTATCGGAGCGTCGCCGTCAGAGCGCGGCTTTCAGCTTCCTCATCATCCTTGTGACGAATCCGGCCGGCGGGTCGTCCGCGAGGGCGACGGCGGGAACGGTCGCCAGGGTCTTGCCGCCGGCGCTGACGGTGATCGTGCCGACCGTCTGCCCGCGATGCACGCCGGCTGCCGGCGGCGGGTCCAGCGCCACGGAGGTCTTAAGGGTCTTCGCGGCAAGCGCCGGGATCGTCATCGTGATGCTGTGCGCCGGGCCGACCGCCACCGCGGTCGTGCGGTAGAGCGGCGCCTTCAGCGTGCCCGCCGGCTTGCCGGCAACCGCGACCTTGGCATTGGCGTAGAATTGGTAGCCGTAATCGAGCAGGGCCTCGATATCGTGCGTGCTGACGGTCCAGCTCGGCCCGCCGAGCACCACGGCGATGAGGCGGCGGCCGTTGCGCAGTGCTGTGGCGTCGATGCAGTGCCCGGCTTCCTTGGTGCGGCCGGTCTTAAGCCCATCCACCGTCGGGTCGTGGAACAGCACCGGGTTCCAGCTTCGCTGGCGGATCTTGTCGAAGGTGAAGTGCTTCTTGACCGAAATCTTCAGGAACTGCGGATAGGTACGGACGATGTCGCGCGACAGTTTTGCAACATCCATCGCCGTGGTGCGCAGGTCCGGGTTCGGCAGGCCGTCCACGTTCGTGTAGTGGGTCGACTTCAGACCAAGCGCCTTGGCTTCATGGTTCATCAGCCCGACGAAGCCGCTCCGGCTGCCGGCCACCGCCTGGGCGAGCGCCACGGCCGCATCGTTGCCCGAGTCGATGATCAGCCCGTGCAGCAACTGGTCCACCGTGACCGTCATGCCCGGCGAGATGAACATGCGCGAGCCGCCGGTATGCCAGGCCGAGACGCTGACCGGCACGGTCTGGTCCATCTTCAGCGAACCGTGCGCGACAGCCTGGTAGGTCAGATAGGCGGTCATCAGCTTGGTCAGGCTGGCCGGTGGCCAGGGCTGGTCCGGCGCCTTGGCGGCGATCACCGCGCCGGTATCGGCGTCCATCAGCACATAGGAGGCCTGCTGCGGCAGGGTCGGCGGCATCGGCACGCCGGGAATGGCGAGGGGCGCCACTGGCGCGGGTCCCGCGTCCTGCGGCGCGGTCGTCGCCGCGGCGGTTGCGTGTGCCGCGCCCTTGCCCGGTGCGGGCGTGCGCCCGGCGGCGTAGGACGTAGCGGTGAACAGGGCGAGGGTGAGAAGTGAAAGGCGGCGCTTCATGGTGGCGGAAGTCCGGACTGTTGGCATGGCGAGAGGCATACAATCGCCCCCGTGCCGTGGCAAATCGCGAGGCCGTGCGTCGCGTTCACGGTGGTGTTTCGCCGCACTTCCTTGACTTCGCGCCCCCCGCACGGTTTGAAGCGGGCAGACAATATCAGAACGGGCGGACATGGCGCAGACGAAGGACTCGGTAGCAGGCTCGATCAGGGAATGGGTTGTCACTCTCGTCTATGTCGTGGTGATCGCCGTCTTCATCCGCTCATTCCTGTTCGAACCGTTCTTCATTCCCTCGGGCAGCCTGACGCCGACGCTGCTGCCCGGCGATTTCGTACTCGTGACTAAGTGGAACTATGGCTATTCGCGCTGGTCGTTCCCCTTCGGCGAGCCGGATTTCAAGGGGCGGATCTTCGGCTCGCTGCCGAAACAGGGGCAGATCGCGGTGTTCGCGCTGCCGCGCGACCCGTCGATCGACTATATCAAAAGGGTAATCGGCGAACCCGGCGACACGGTCCAGGTGACCGACGGCCAGCTCTACATCAACGGGCGCGAGGTGCCCCGCACCCCGGCCGGCACCTATGTCGAGACGCCACTCGACTCGGGGGAGGGCGTGCCCATCAAGGTGCGCCTCTATCGCGAGCACCTGCCGGACGGCGTGACCCATCTGATCGCCAAGGCGACGAATCAGGGGTTCGCCAATAACACGCCCGTCTATCACGTCCCGCCCGACCACCTGTTCATGATGGGCGACAACCGCGATTTCTCCGAGGACTCGCGCTATCTCGATGCCGTCGGCTACGTGCCGCTGGCGAATTTCGTCGGTCGGGCGCGGATCATCTGGTTCTCCATCCGGCTCGATCATCCGTGGTGGGAATTCTGGTACTGGCCGGTCGATATCCGCTGGGACCGGCTGTTCACGGTCATCCATTGAGCGAGGCGGCGGAAGCGCTGCTCGGGCATCGCTTCGCGCGACCTGACCTGCTCGCCCAGGCCCTGACCCATCGCTCCGCGGTCGGGCAGGGCGGTCTCGGGTCGAACGAACGGCTGGAATTCATCGGTGATCGCGTTCTCGGCCTGCTGATCGCGGAATGGCTGATCGAGCGCTTCCCGCATGAGCGCGAGGGCGGGCTGGGGCCGCGGCTGGCGCATCTCGTCTCCCGCCAGTCGCTGGCGGAGATTGCCGAGCATGGCGGGATTGCCGGGCTGTTGTCGGTCTCGCCGGGGGAGAGCCGGCGCGGAGTGCGCAACCGCGCGACCGTGCTGGCCGATGCGCTGGAAGCGCTGATCGGCGCGCTCTATCTCGATGGCGGGCTGGAGCCGGCGCGGCTGTTCATTCGCCGCATCTTCGCGCCCCGGATCGACGGCCAGCCGAGCGCCCCGCCCAAGGATCCGAAGACCGCGCTACAGGAATATGCGCTGGCGCGCGGGCCGGTTCTGCCGGCCTATGAGCTGGTGGAGCGGACTGGCCCCTCGCACGCGCCGCGCTTTCGCATCCGCGTGACGGTCGCCGGCCGCACCGCCGAGGGACTTGCCGGAACCAAGCGCGAGGCGGAGCAGAACGCCGCGCGCGACCTGCTGGAGCAGCTGCAATGACGACCCGCTGTGGTTATGTCGCCCTTCT